>NZ_JAPDBQ010000147.1:0-10463 GCF_027705325.1 Aeromonas sp. QDB18 | reverse complement strand
GTGGTGTGTTTGGCGACAACCAGTTTACCAGCACTCTGTCTGTCAACTTCCACTTTCCCAGGATCCCGCGAAGAACCTTTCTTTTGGTGACTTTTCTTTGGCCACGCAAAGAAAAGTTACTCGCCCAAGCCCGAAGGGCGGGCGAAACCCTGTCGAGGGCAACGCCCTCGCGTCCTGCACGGCGCCAGCCGTGCTGCCAACAACCAGGCACACAATTTCCCCATGACGCGAACGTCCGATTACGCTTCGCTAATCGAACCTACAGTCCTGACAAAAAAGGAGCCAACGGCTCCTTTTGTATTGATGGCGGGAGCGCTGCGCCTTACAGCACCTCAAGGCGGGCATAGGCCGTCACCAGCCACTTGGCGCCGACGTCGTCGAACTGGATCTGCACCCGGCTCTGCTGGCCGACCCCTTCGAAGTTGAGCACGATTCCTTCCCCGAATTTCGGATGGAGCACCCGCTGGCCGAGCTTGATGCCGCTGGCGTCGAAGCTCTGCTGCACCTCGTTCTGGCTGAAGCGGCCGTACTGGGTGGGGCGGCTGACCTGAGTGCGCAGCCGGATCTCTTCCAGACACTCGGCGGGCATCTCGCGGATAAAGCGGCTCGGCTTGTGGAACATCTCGCGGCCGTAGATGCGGCGGCTCTCCGCATAACAGATGTAGAGCTTCTCCATGGCGCGGGTCATGCCGACGTAACAGAGGCGCCTTTCCTCTTCGAGGCGGCCTGACTCCTCGGTGGATTGCTGGCTGGGGAACATGCCCTCTTCCACACCGACCAGCAGCACCAGCGGGAACTCCAGCCCCTTGGCGCTGTGCAGGGTCATCAGCTGCACCGCATCGGCATATTCGTCCGCCTGATTCTCGCCGGATTCCAGCGCCGCGTGGGCGAGGAAGGCGGAGAGATCGCTCATATCCTCCAGCTCGTCCGGGCGCTGGTACTGGCGGCAGGCGGTGACCAGTTCGTCCAGGTTCTCTACCCGCGCCTGGGATTTCTCGCCTTTTTCCGCCAGATACATGGCCTTGAGGCCGGAGTGCTGGATGGCGATATCCGCCTGCTGGTGCAGGGGCAGCAGGGAGACCTGCTCCTCCAGCGCGTCGATGAGATCCACAAAGCCGCGCACCGCGTTGCCGGCGCGGCCGGTCAGCACCTTGTCATTGAGCAGTGCCTTGGCCGATTGCCACAGGTTCTGGCCCTGATCGCGGGCGTTGATACGCAAGATCTCGAGGGTGCGATCGCCGATGCCGCGGGTCGGCGTATTGACCACCCGCTCGAAACTGGCGTCGTCGCCCCGGTTGTTGATAAGGCGCAGGTAGGCCATGGCGTCCTTGATTTCCTGGCGCTCGAAGAAGCGCAGGCCGCCGTAGATGCGATAGGGCATGGCGTCCTGCATCAGCGCCTCTTCCAGCACCCGCGACTGGGCGTTGGAACGATAGAGGATGGCGCAGTCGGCGAGCAGACCCCCCTTCTCTTTCCAATCCTTGAGGCGGCCGACCACGAAGCGGGCCTCGTCCACCTCGTTGAAGGCGGCGTACAGCGAAATCGGCTCGCCCTCGGCCCCTTCGGTCCACAGCTCCTTGCCGAGCCGCTCCGAGTTGTTGGCGATGACGCTGTTGGCGGCTTTGAGGATGTTGGCGGTGGAGCGGTAGTTCTGCTCCAGGCGGATGGTCTGCGCCCCCTGATAGTCGGTCAGGAAACGCTGGATGTTCTCAATCTTGGCGCCGCGCCAGCCGTAGATGGACTGGTCATCGTCGCCGACGATCATCACCTTGCCGGTGTCGCCCGCCAGCATCCGCAGCCAGGCGTACTGGATGCCGTTGGTATCCTGGAACTCGTCCACCAGGATGTTCTGGAAGCGGTCGCGGTAGTGCTCGAGGATGTGCGGCTTGTTGAGCCACAGCTCGTGGGCCCGCAACAGGAGCTCGGCGAAGTCCACCAGCCCGGAGCGATCGCAGGTCTCCTGATAGGTCTTGTAGATCTGCTGATAGGTGCGGGTGACGGGGTCGCCGTAGAGATCGATGTCGCCGGGGCGCAGCCCCTCGTCCTTCTTGCCGTTGATGTAGCCCATCACGGCGCGCGGGGCCCAGTGCTTCTCGTCCAGATTGAGCGCCTTGAGCACCCGGCGAATGAGGCGGTACTGGTCGTCGGAGTCGAGGATCTGGAAATCCTGCGGCAGCCCCGCATCCAGATGGTGGGCCCGCAGCAGTCGGTGGGCGATGCCGTGGAAGGTGCCGATCCACATGCCGCGCACGCCGTCACCGATCACCTTCTCGACCCGGCCACGCATCTCGGCCGCCGCCTTGTTGGTAAAGGTCACCGCGATGATGGAGAAGGGTGAACAGCGTTCCACCTGCATCAGCCAGGCGATACGGTGCACCAGCACCCGGGTCTTGCCCGAACCGGCACCGGCCAGCACCAGCAGGTTGCAACGGGGGGCCGCCACCGCGTCTCTTTGCTTGTCATTGAGCCCGTCGAGCAGGGTTGAAACGTCCATCACCACTCCTGTTTATTTATACAGGCGGGGATTATACGGCCTGAGCCGCCAGAGACCAACCGGCAGGATCAACGAAGGGGGCGGTGATAGTCCCGGTATTGGCCCAGTACCTCACCGGAAAAGCTGAGCAGCCGGGCGCGGGGGGCATCCAGCACCTGCTGGACGGGATCAAATCGCAGTGAAGCGGCCAGCATGCGGCCCTCAGGCAGGGTCACTTCCGTGTTCCCCATCACCAGCATGCCGTCCTGATAATGCCCATGCTCGAAGCGCACGATGACGTCATTCACCATCAAGGTGCCCTGCTTGAGCTGCAGTGATGCTCGTTGCATCTCTCGCAACGCAAACAGACTGGACAATGACGGACGCCCGCTGGGCATCCGCTGCAAGTATTCGTGGGTGGTCAATTGATATTGCAACTGACCCTGACGATCGAAGACACGCTCCCGATAATCGGTGTAGCGCGTCAGCATGCCGGCAGCCTGTGCCACCGGCATCCACAACAGGAGCGCCCCCGTCAGGAGCGCTCCCACTGGTTTACAGCTGATCGGCACAGCTGACCTTGTTGTCATCCAGGTCGGTACAGGAGACGAATACCTTGTCAAAGGTCGACCCGGCCACCGGCGTCATCTGGGTTGACCAGTCATAACCCACCCCCTTGGCATAGATGGCGGTGTGGCTCTCCTGATCTTCCTGCATCCAGCCGATGTACTTCAGTGCGCCGCGATCGCTCTGGGCAAGTGCCTTGAACTCGTCGCTCGTGATGAGACACATGGGCTCTCCCATGCCCTTGGACAGCTCGGCATCCCGCGCCCCCACGGCGCCATCACAGCCGCCGGTCACCTTGATGGTCATGTCACTGCGATCCAGCATCTCATCGAAGAACGGCAGCACATTGATGTTGTACTTCACCCCCACCTCTTGAGGCTGCCAGCCCATGCCGGTATTGACGTATCGGGTCTCGATGCTTTCCCACTGGATAGTGGGCACAGTGCCTGCAAAGTGGTTCGCCAGCTCCTTGAGAGTCGCGGCATTGGCCTCGATCTCATCCTGGGTCAACGATTCGTCCAGCTTGCTCTGATCGATGGTCAGAGCGAGGCTCACCGCATCCTTCAACTGCGACTTGGCCTTGGCCAACCGTGCCTTGGCATCGTCGGTCAAACGGAAGAAATCGGCGTGCACCACCAGCGCATCCGGCTCGATTTCCTGCTGACTGAACTGGGTCTCGAAGGTGCTGCTGCTCTCTTCATAGGTGGTGGTCGGCTGCATGCCCCAGGTGTCCTTGATGTGCATACGCGGCAAGGTCACTTCTTCCTGCTGGGTGACATAGGCGCTGTCCGGACCGTACTGGTAGGAGGCGGCGATGTTGAGGGCCGATGCCATCGCCATCGCAGACGCCCGCAGTGCCTTGGCACCGTCGAGGTTGAGGGTGACGGTATCGTCATCGCCATAGGTGGCGCTGTAATCCGGATCCTGGATATCGGCCAGGGCAGCCGCGACGTTTTCCAGGCTGTCGGCATAGGCGCCCATCAGCTTGGCCACGTCACGGGTATATCCCTTGCCACCTTTGAGCGCCACGGAGGCGGTGCCGGGGGTGTGGATGATGACATCCATCACCTTGGCCAGGCTGGTGCTGTAACCACTGCCAATGGCGGACGAGGTGAAGCCCAGGCGTTCAGCCACCACGGGGTTGTTGGTCACCTCCAGCATGGTCAGCATGGCCAGCACGATCTGGCGATCGGCCTTGCCGCTCTCACCGGTCTCGGCCTGCAGGGTCTCCTTGTACTCCTTGAACTTGCTCTCGACGTCCAGGTTTTTCAGATCGGTCAGTCCCTGCAGATCGCTCAGCACCTTGTCGACCGCCACGGAGCGGCCATTGACGCCAGCCAGGGTGGCGGAGAGGTGGGCTTTCGCCGCAGCCAGAGAGACGACGGCCTTGGTGAGGCCCGCTGTTTTCAGCGCCTCGACCAGGGAGGTGTTGAAGGCGTCATCGCTACCCAGTTCGACGATCCCCAGTTGCGCGACCTGCGCCTTGTCGAGGGTGATGCCGTTCTCCGGATTGCTGTCGCTGTCGAGCGTCTGCAGCAATGCCGCAATGCGGATCGCTTTCTCCTTGTCGTCACCCGCCAGGGTGTAAGGGGTCACCAACGAGTTGCCCGCCTTGAGGGTCACCGCCCCCAGGCGTTGGTTGCCCAATGCGAATTCGCAGGTGTCGCCATCATCAAACAGGAATTCACCCTTGGCATTGGTGACACCGGTGTAATCGTTGCACCGATAGTCGAGGCCACCCACGACGGAATCCAGGAAGACGGCAGTGTGAAGAGGCTTGCTGCCGGTGTCGGTGCCACCGCCATTGTTGCCACCATTGCTGCCGCCACCGTTATCGTCACCACCACCCCCGCAAGCGGTCAACATGACACCGGACAACACACAAGCCACTGCCATACTCAGCACGTTTTTTTCATTTTTATCACCCGAACAAATGTAAAAAATACGGCCCCATCCCGGGGGCCAAGTTAATCCGGGTATAACCTAGCGTATCCATATGACAAACACCAATGCATTTCCATATGAGTGTGCTTGCCATCACGCAGGCCCCGAGCGAGCAGGAAAAACGGCCACAGACGACGACCCTGGGAGGGGAAAAAGCCATCCATCTTGGGCTGTCACACCTCGGGCGGACCTCCTGGCGCTCAGCCAGCCCGCCCGCCAACATGGCGTCGATGAGGCCGCAGGGCTGGTGCCGATGGAAGCCAGTTTTTTCATCAGGGGAGGAAAACGGTTGCGCCTAACGTCATGAATCCAAACACAAATGTCGATCGAGCCCTATTAATCACGGAATTTAATTCTGCAAAAACACCATAAAACAAACACTTATAAGGCAATTTGCTTATATTTCAAACCGTTAACGCAAACGTTTTTCCTCTATGATCCCCTTGACCAACGGGCTGGCTCACTTACAGTTAGCCAGCGTGCTTTATGACCTGCCAAGACAGGTTGTGGACCCTCACATAACAATCAAGGATACGATCGTGACTAAAGTGCTCAAGCTGGCCACCGTGGCCGCCCTCACCCTCGCTGCCCTGTCCGCCCAGGCAGCCTCCGAGCCCGCCGTCATCTATGACACCGCAGGCAAATTCGACAAGTCCTTCAACGAAGCCGTGTTCCGCAACGGCGTCGAAGTCTACAACAAGGACAAAGGCGTCAAGGTCAAGGAGTTCGAACCCCAGAACGAAGCCCAGCGCGAGCAGGGCCTGCGTCGTCTGGCCAGCCGTGGCAACGGCCCCATCGTCGCCGTCGGCTTCAACATGGGTTCCGCAGTAGAGAAAGTCGCCACCGAGTTCCCGAACACCCAGTTCACCATCATCGACATGGTGGTCGACAAGCCGAACGTCCAGTCCCTCATCTTCAAGGAGCATGAAGGTTCCTTCCTGGTGGGTGCCCTGGCAGCCATCGCCTCCAAGACCGGCAAGGTCGGCTTCGTGGGCGGCATGGACATCCCGCTGATCCGCAAGTTCCAGTGCGGCTATGAGCAAGGCGCCAAGTACATCAATCCGAAGATCGACGTCTATCAGAACATGACCGGCTCCACCCCGGCAGCCTTCGCCGACCCGGCCAAGGGTGCAGAACTGGCCAAGTCCCAGTTCGCCAAGGGCGCCGATGTGGTCTATGCCGCCGCCGGTGGCACCGGGATCGGTGTCTATCAGGCTGCCAAGGACGAAGGCAAGCTGGCCATCGGTGTGGATTCCAACCAGAACCACCTGCAACCGGGCACCATGCTGACCTCCATGGTCAAGTCCGTGGGTCTGGCCGCGTACAAGAGCTGGGATGACGCCGCCAAGGGCAGCTGGAAGCCGGGCATCCAGTCCCTGGGTCTGGCCGAAGGCGGGGTTGACTGGGCGCTGGACGAGAACAACGCCAAGCTGATCACCCCGGAAATGAAAGCCAAGGTCGAGAGCATCAAGGCCGACATCATCGCCGGCAAAATCAAGGTGCACGACTACATGAGCGACAACTCCTGCAAGTACTGAGTCCCTGCTACGACTCTCAACCAGTGATGACCGGCCCGCACGGGCCGGTTTTTAGTCTCTACTTCATGACCCGCAAGGACTGCATCATGGACCAGACAGATCGCTATGCCATCGAATTAAGGGGTATCGATAAGCGGTTCGGCGACGTGTACGCCAACAAGCAGATCGACCTTCAGGTTCGTAAAGGCAGCATTCACGGCATCGTCGGCGAAAATGGCGCCGGCAAGTCGACCCTGATGAGCATCATTTACGGTTTCTACCACGCCGACAGAGGCGAGATGCTGATCGACGGGAATCCGTTCAAACCCCATGGCTCCCAAGATGCGATTGCCGCAGGCGTGGGCATGGTGCACCAGCACTTCATGCTGGTGAACAACTTTACCGTATTGGAAAACGTCATCCTGGGGGCCGAGAACGGCTGGCGCCTGGGCAAGAGCCTGGCGGCCGCCGAGAAGCTGCTGGGCGAGCTGGCACGGGACTATGGTCTCGAGGTGCCGCTGCACGAGAAGGTCGAGGATCTGCCGGTGGGCCTGCAACAGCGGGTCGAGATCCTCAAGGCGCTCTATCGCGGTGCCCGCATCCTGATCCTCGACGAGCCCACCGGGGTACTGACCCCGCAAGAGGCGGATCACCTGTTCGAGGTGCTGAAAAAGCTGCGGGATCAGGGGGCGACCGTCATCCTCATCACCCACAAGCTGCGGGAGATCCTGGCCATCACGGATCAGGTCTCCATCATGCGCCGGGGGGAGATGGTGGCCCATGTCGCCACCAAAGACACCGACAAGGAGCAGCTCGCCGAACTGATGGTGGGCCGCAAGGTGCGCCTCAAGGTCGACAAGGGCACCGCCCAGCCGGGCGAGGCCAAGCTCAAGGTCGAGGGCCTCTCTTACGTCGATGACGCCGGGGTGGAACGGGTCAAATCCGTCAGCTTCGAGGTGCGGGCAGGGGAAGTGGTCGGCATCGCCGGGGTCTCCGGCAACGGCCAGTCCGAGCTGCTCAGCATGCTCGGCGGCATCCTCAAGCCCAGCAAGGGCGGCTTCACCATCGCCGGGGCGCAGCGCCACGAGGTAAGCCAGAGCCACCCGGCCGACCCGGAGCAGGTGCGCAACTTCGGCCTCGGCCACATCCCGGAAGACAGACACAAGATGGGGCTCATCAACCGCTTCGAGGCGAAAGAGGCCTTCATCCTCGGCTATCACCGCCGTGCCCAGTACAACAAGGGCTGGCTGCAGGACAAGGAGGCGATCCGCCAGGATTGCCAGGCCAAGATGGACAAGTGGGACGTGCGCCCGCCGAGCCCGGAGCACAAGACCGCCAACTTCTCCGGCGGCAACCAGCAGAAGCTGGTGATCGCCCGGGAAGTGGAGCAGGACCCGGATGTGCTGCTGGTCGGCCAGCCGACCCGGGGCGTCGACATCGGCGCCATCGAGTACATCCACCAGCAGATCATCGCCATGCGCGACAAGGGCAAGGCGGTGCTGCTGGTGTCGGTGGAGCTGGACGAGATCATGAGCCTCTCCGACCGCATTCTGGTCATCGCCGATGGCCGCATCGTCGGCGAGCTGGACGGCGCCAGGGCGGATGAACGCACCATCGGCCTGATGATGGCGAACATAGTTCCTGACGACGTGGCGACAAGCCAATCACAAGGAGCCACATCATGAAGGTCACAACCACTTGTAACGGATTCGGCCTGATGATGGTCAACACACCAGTCCCCGACGATATCAAGGAGGCCCATTCATGAGCCAAGCACGTGTTCCTGCCTGGATATCCGTGGGCGTGCTGCCCGCAGTCAATATCCTGCTGGCCTTCCTGGTGTCGGCCATCCTGTTCTATTACCTCGACATCAGCCCCATCGAGGCAGCCGAAATCATGTGGTACGGCGCCTTCGGCACCGGCGAGGGGATAGGCTTCACCCTCTACTACGCCACCGGTTTCATCTTCACCGGTCTGGCGGTGGCGGTGGCCTTCCACGCCGGCCTGTTCAACATCGGCGGTGAGGGGCAGGCCTATATCGGCGGCCTCGGGGTCGGTCTGGTCTGTCTGCTGCTCGGGGACGTGCTGCCGTTCGCCCTGCTCCTGCCGCTCGCCATCATCGCCGGCGGCCTGTTCGGCGCGGCCTGGGCCTTCATCCCGGCCTGGCTGCAAGCCAAGCGGGGCAGCCACATCGTCATCACCACCATCATGTTCAACTTCATCGCCGCCTCCCTGATGGCCTACCTCTTGGTCGACGTCTTCAAGCCGCCAGGATCCATGGCCACCGAGAGCAAGGTGTTCGCCGTGGCGAGCTGGCTGCCGAAGATGAGCGAGCTGGCGGCCGGTTTCGGCATCGCCATGCCCAACAGCCCCCTCAACATCAGCTTCTTCTGGGCGCTGATCTGTGCGGCCCTGGTGTGGGTCTTCATCTGGCATACCCGCTGGGGCTACGAGATCCGCTCCGTGGGTGCGAGCCAGAGTGCCTCCGCCTATGCGGGCATCTCCTATCCCAAGGTGGTGATCCTGGCCATGGTGATCTCCGGCATGCTGGCGGGCTTCTTCGCCCTCAACGTGCTGCAGGGTGAGCTGCACCAGATCAAGCTCAACTTCGTGGA
Organism: Aeromonas sp. QDB18; assembly: GCF_027705325.1. Classification (NCBI taxonomy): domain Bacteria; kingdom Pseudomonadati; phylum Pseudomonadota; class Gammaproteobacteria; order Aeromonadales; family Aeromonadaceae; genus Aeromonas; species Aeromonas sp. QDB18. Next base: position 1,347 of record NZ_JAPDBQ010000147.1, on the reverse strand, counting down.
AGGCTTCGGCTTCACCGGCATCGCGGTGGCCCTGATGGGCCGCAACCACCCGGTCGGCGTCATCATCGCCAGCCTGCTGTTCGGCTTCCTCTACCAGGGCGGCGCCGAGCTCAGCTTCGAGTTCGGGGTGGACCGCAACATCGTCGTGGTGCTGCAGGGTCTGGTGATCCTGTTCTGCGGCGCCCTGGAGCACATGCTGCGCCCGCGCATCGAGCAGGCCTATCTGGCCTTTGCCAACCGCCCGGTCGCCCAAGTGAAAGGAGCCTGATCATGTTCGAAATGCTGATCCTGATGCTGGACGCGACCATTCGTACCGCGCCTCCGCTCATCCTGGCGGCCATGGCCGGTATGTTTTGTGAGCGCTCCGGGGTGGTCAACATCGCCCTGGAGGGCAAGCTGCTAGCCTCCGCCTTCGCCAGTGCGGCGGCCGCCGCCGTCACCGGTTCCGCCTGGATTGGGCTGGGGGTCGGGGTGGGGATCTCCATCCTGTTCGCCCTGCTGCACGGCTTCGCCACCATCACCCACCGGGGTGATCAGGTGGTGAGCGGCATGGCCATCAACATCCTGGCAGCCGGTCTCACCGTGACCCTGGGGCGCTACTGGTTCGATCAGGGCGGCCAGACCCCGGCGCTCTCCGGTGCGGCACGCTTCGCCCCCATCGACCTGCCCTATGCCAAGGAGCTCTATGACGTGCCCGTCATCGGCCAGCTCTACAGCGAGCTCTTGAGCGGTCACTCTCTGCTGGAGTACGTGGCCTTCGCCGCCGTGCCCCTGGCCTGGTGGGTGCTGTTCCGCACCCGCTTCGGCCTGCGGCTGCGGGCGGTGGGCGAGGCCCCGGCCGCGGTCGACACCGCAGGCATCTCCGTGGTGCGCATGCGCTACACCGCCCTCATCATCGGCGGCCTGCTGGCGGGGATCGGGGGCACCTATCTGGCGGTGGCCCAGACCGCCCAGTTCATCCCCAACATGAGCGCGGGCAAGGGCTTCATGGCGCTGGCGGCCCTGGTGTTCGGCAAGTGGCGCCCCTGGAACGCCATGGCGGCCTGTCTGCTGTTCGGCTTCCTCGATGCGGTCGCCATCCGGCTGCAAGGGGTCAGCATCGGCGATTTCCCGATCCCGGTGCAGGCCATCGAGGCGCTGCCCTACATCCTGACGGTCTTCCTGCTGGCCGGTTTCATCGGCAAGGCGGTGGCCCCCAAGGCCCTCGGCACCCCCTATGTCAAGGAGCGGGAATAGCCCCGCCCTTCATGCCATGCAAAAGGCCCGCACATGCGGCAATGCTGATCAGTTAAGGATCCATTGACCGATCCTTCTGCTGTAGGACAATCCGGAACCAATCACTGGTTC
>NZ_JAPDBQ010000146.1:0-10545 GCF_027705325.1 Aeromonas sp. QDB18 | reverse complement strand
TGGCGATAAAATTAGATCACAAACGAAGCCTTTTTTATATCTATTTCAATTGGTTGGCGCTAAAGATCCTGTACATGTGACCAGCTTAAGCGCATCAGCGAAGAGGTGGGTGCTGAGCGCAGCCTGTTGATTTGCTGCAAGGCGTTTATGGCCGAGGGTGCCGAGTTTCCGAATTTGACGCTGAAAAAGATCCCCAAGGTAATTCTGAACAAGTGCGAGTGGGATCATGACGATTACAGCTTCACTCTGAATGTGCTGCCGGAAGAGCAGGACGATGAGTGGGCGGATGACGACAGCGAAGAATAAGGAACAGCCATGAGCAACGGGACCACTATTGCCAACCAGATCGGCGCGCGTCTTTCTCTGCGCAAGCCGCAGAGTGAATCGCTCGCGATCCTTTGCCGTCTGCTGGAGCAGTTAAATCTGGATAAAGAGCCGGATCTGCAGCGCTGGATTGAGTTCCTCAAAACCGAGATGCTGCCCTTCAAGAGCTTTGAGCGTGACTTCCCCTCACTCTGTTTTGCCCTGGCAACCGGGGTTGGGAAAACCCGTCTGATGGGGGCCATGATCGCATGGCTCTATCTGACCGGTCGTAGCAGCCATTTTTTTGTGTTGGCGCCAAACCTGACCATCTATGAAAAGCTGAAACAGGATTTCCTGCCGGGCTCGCCCAAATATGTGTTTCAAGGCATCCCGGAACTGGCCCAGACACCACCGGTATTGATCACTGGTGATGACTATCAGGAAGGGCGTGGTGTGCGTCTGGATCAAACGGTCACCCTTGGCATGACGGGCGATATGTTCGCGGCGGAGACGGCGCCGCATATCAACATTTTCAATGTCTCCAAGATCAATGCGCTGGAGAACAAGCAAGGGGCGGCCAAATCCAAGCAGGCGAAGATCCGTCGCATCCAGGAGTATATCGGCGACTCCTACTTCAACTATCTGGCGGACTTGCCCGATCTGGTGGTGCTGATGGATGAGGCACACCGCTACTATGCAGATTCTGGCGCAACAGCCATCAATGATCTTAAACCCGTACTGGGCATCGAGCTGACCGCCACGCCGAAGACTACCGGGGCCAAGCCACGCGATTTCAAGAACATCGTCTATCACTACCCGTTGGCCCGTGCGCTGAATGACGGCTATATCAAGACCCCGGCAGTTGCCACCCGTAAAGACTTCAAAGCCAGTAGCTACAGTGAGCAGCAGCTTGAAACCATCAAGCTGGAAGATGGTATCCACCATCATGAATACGTGAAGACCGAACTGGCCAGCTATGCCAACAACACAGGTCGGCAACTGGTTAAGCCTTTCATGCTGGTGGTGGCACAGGACACAACCCACGCCGAAACCATCAAGGCCAGGATCGAAGATAACGAATTCTTCAATGGTGCCTATAAGGGCAAGGTCATTACCGTTCACTCCAACCAGACTGGGCAGGAGTCGGACGAAAATACGCAGCGGCTGTTAGCGGTAGAACACGACAAGAACACCGAGATTGTCATTCACGTTAACAAGCTCAAAGAGGGCTGGGATGTCACCAACCTCTACACCATAGTGCCTTTGCGGGCATCTGCGTCTGAGATTTTGACCGAACAGACCATTGGCCGCGGCTTGCGTCTGCCCTATGGCAAACGCACCGGTGTAGAAGCGGTTGATCGTTTGACGATCATTGCCCACGACCGCTTTCAGGAAATCATTGATCGCGCCAATGAGGAAGACTCCATCATCAAGCAGACCCTGTTTATCGGTGCGGATGACGATGAAAACGGGATCCCGGAGCACAAGCCTAATCAAGTGATAGTGCCTTCACTGGCTGAAACCTTGTTAGGGCGCTTGCCGACCGATGGTGAAGGGAACCAAATTAAGGAGCCGTTCGCCGCACCGTATGTGGCGACAAATCCGGCGGGTAACACATCGGTAAAACCGGTTCTGGCTACCGAAGCCCAACGGCGCGTGGCGGAGATCACCGTCAAGATTGTTAGTGAAGAGGCTAAGCGACTGGGGAGCAGCAAACAGCTGAACACGCCCGAAGTGCTGCAAAGCGTCACGCGCAAGGTGCAGCAGGTGATGAAGGAGATATTCCCCCCCGTCTCCACCTCTGAGGTACAGCCTGAGCTTACTGGTATGAACTTGCCTGAGCCGGTTGCTCCGGTTGAGATAGACGAAAAGAGTATCGGTGTGCTGGTCGGACAGATCACGGAAAAACTGGCGGAATACACCATCGATATTCCGCAGATTGTGATTCTGCCGACGCGCGAGGTGAACTACGGATTTAGCGAGTTTGACCTCGGTGGACTGAGCAGTATTGCCATGCGACCGGGTAGCCAGGAAATGTTGCTGCGCAACTTGAAAGACAACAGCACCAGCACCATCAGTTGGGCGCGTGGTGGCATGACCGAGGCGCGGTTGGAGGACTACCTGGTTCATCATCTCTTCGATCATGACGAAATTGATTATGACGAGCATGCTGCAACCCTATACCGTCTTGCTGGGCAGATGGTTGCTCATCTGAAAACCTATCTAACAGATGAAGAAGCCGAAGTTTTGCTCAAAACCCAAGGCCGCCAGCTGGCTGATTTCATCTGGGCGCAGATGAAACAGCATATGTGGACGACACCAACCGATTATGTCGGCAGTGTCACCAAAGGCTTTGATGTCTTGCGTCCGGCCACCTTCAACTACGCCCACGATGAACAACCACGAGATTTCCGGGCGCCTGTTCCGGCGGGAGAGAAGAGCCGGGTGCGGCAGATGCTGTTCACTGGTTTTCGTAAATGCTGCTATCCGTACCAGAAGTTCGATTCAGTGGATGGTGAGTGGCGCTTGGCGCAGATCCTCGAAGGGGATGCCAGCGTGCTCAAGTGGATGAAGCCTGCACCTGGTCAGTTCCGGATCGAGTATGCCAATGGCCAGAACTATGAACCGGACTTCGTGGTGGAGACCCAAGACGCCTTCCTGCTGATCGAGCCCAAAAAAGCAATGGACGTCGCTTCAGTTGAAGTGCAAGCCAAGGCAAGAGCCGCTGTACGTTGGTGTAAATACGCCAACGAACACGCTATCGAGCATTCAGGTAAACCGTGGCGCTACGTGCTTATCCCTCACGACGATATTGACCTAAGCCGCAGTATTGACGGCCTGGTGAGTGAGCATGAGGTGTCTTAAGTTTTGACCCTGTTGATTGTATAGCGGGCAACTTTACTTCATGATTGTCAATCAAAGATTTTAATGAGACCCTTGATTGACGGGGATGAGGGGGCTGATCAACAAATAGCGCCTTAAATGGCGAAGAAACGGTCTAAATAGGCTGATTCAAGGCATTTACGGGAGAAAAAATCGGCTCAAACATGAAGAAATGAAATGACTGAGTCAGCCGAGAAGAATTTCCCCGCTTATTCGCACCTTCCCTAACTACACGGCACTGTTTAGATGATGTTAACCCCCTAGCCTTGATGGGGCTAGGGGGTTCCGTTCGTGGTTACTCATTAGTTTATCTTGCGTATGGAATGTAGTGGTCTAATCATATCTGACATCACTAAGCAATTACTCAAGTAGGCTACGTAGCATCCAAGCCGTCTTCTCGTGTAATTGGATACGTTGTGTCAACAAGTCAGCGGTCGCTTCATCATTTGCGGCCTCAACCAGAGGAAATAAGGACCGAGCTGTTTTAACAACGGCCTCCTGGCCCATAACAAGGTTGGCAATCATCACCATGGCAGCAGGAACATCATGATCTTCTTTGATTACTGTCATGCGAGAAAATTCATGATAGGTTCCAGGAGCAAAACAACCCAATGAACGAATACGCTCAGCAATGAGATCTACCGCCAACGCTAGCTCGTTGTATTGATTTTCAAACATTAGGTGCAAACTATTAAACATTGGTCCTGTTACATTCCAATGGTAGTAGTGTGTCTTAATATACAAGGTATAACTGTCTGCCAATAGCCGAGACAATCCTTCGGCAATCTCCAATCTGGCAGACTCAGAAATGCCAATGTCAATTATTTGCTTGCTCATCATGACTCTCCTTCTATTAAAATTCACACACGTTAGGTACAACATGTGTCACGCTTGATACTTATACGAAAAAAGCAAATTCAAGTAATTAGTTTCCGCTGATAAAAATGTCTGTCGATATGTCGGTTATGACTTTTTCGACTTCCATTTAATTTTTGCATCAGATATTGAGCCTAGGTTTATAACATTCTCATACCCATTATGGATTAGAGCCTGTCGCGCAGACTCAGCCCGACGTCCGGAGCGGCAATACAGGCGGATCGGCTCTTGCTTGGCGATGCCCAGTTTGGATACTTGCGGCACTATCTGCTGGAACTCGATATTTGTTGCACCAGCAACATGATCTGCTGAAAATTCCTCGGCCGTTCGCACATCAATTAACCACTCCTTGGCCTGCACGCTCAGGCTCGCCAGCAAGGCAGCACCTAGTAACAGGGTTCGCATCAACATTCGTTGCTCCTTATTCATCGGTAGATTCGTACAGCTTTATTCACCACAGGTACCAAAACGCCCTTTCTGCGCCAGGTTGGCAATAAAGATCACCAGCCAGATCACCAGATAGAGGGCAAAAATCGGCACCAACCACTGGGGCAACTCCCACCCCAACAATGACCACTGCCGTTCTGCACAATCGGCATAGGCGGCAAAAAACCACGGTGCCCAAGTGTCCAGTGGTAACCAACTGGGGAAATCCGGCAACACGCTGCAGGTGTTGAAGGGGGACGGGTTCAGCAGGTAATCCACGTGCTTTAGAGCTAGCTGTAACCCACGAATGGCACTGTAGCCCCAGATCAGGATCCCCAACCAACGAAACAGCGCCCGTTTCGGATCGATCAGCGCGACCAGCGCCGCCGCCATCAGACCCATGGTGGCGATGCGCTCATACACACACATGACACAGGGAAACAATCCCAATCCGTGTTGGAACAACATGGCGCAGAGTTCCAAAAATAACGCTGAAACCAACAGTAACACCCAGGACCATCGTTGCTGCGTGATCCCTTGCAAATAAGCAATCATGATGACACCTCTTCCTTAAGTGACAATTCGCTGCGCCTCGATGACATATCGGGCTCCAACCTGCAGTGATTGAACATCAACCTCTGGCAATTCACGTTGAATGCGCTCGATGACACTATCACCGGTGCAGTGACCAAGACGCAGAAAATCCAGCTGGCATCGTTTGAGAAAACTCATCGTATGGGCCAGACGAGACTCATCGGCATGCAACAGGTGCAAACCGCCGATAAGACCCGCCACCTTGAGTATTCCCGTTACCTGACGCAGGTGGGTGATGGTATTGATGAGTCCGGAATGACAACACCCCAATACGATCACCAGCCCTTTTGGGGTGTTGAACCACAGCGCCTGATCATCAGGCAGTTCATCGGACTCAAAACCCTCGGCATCGAGAAAAAATGGGCCACCCACATCTTCCAGGGGATCTAGGCGCGGAATTTCGCCACTGGTGCCCCAATAGGGCGTCAGCAGTTGTGGATCTAGATTCCAAAGCCGCATAGTTGTCGGCAGTTGCCATATCTGGCGGACAACGTCCGTCGGCATACCGATGCGTCGCACCGGCTTGCCCGGGTGGCGGCTGTAACGCGGCAAGATGACGCTGGGATGCGCCATCACAGGACAGGTCACTCCTTGTTGCCAGAGCTCTCTCAACCCACCCGTGTGGTCATAGTGACCATGGCTGAGGACCACCATCTGGCACTCGTCTAGCGGGATCTGCAGTTGCGCAGCGTTTTGCGCCAGCGTTTGCCCGGATCCTGTGTCGAACAGGAGTTGCAACTCAGGAGCATCCATCCAGAAAGCCAGACCGTGCTCGGCCTGCAACTCGCCCTGAGCATGATTGTCACAAAGGACGGTGAGTTCTACGTTAATTGCCATGAGCCAGGCTCCCTGGTGATGGGGCAATAAACTTGGCAGAAGCCCGTGCCACCTTTTGCTGCCCGGCCATCAACCAAGCCTCGAGCTGATAAATGCCGCGGCGCTGGCCAAGCATTTTTGCGCAGACCATCAGCGTCTGCCCCAAGCGAATCGGTTCCATGAACCGTACCGTCAACTCGGCAGTCAGTGCCTGAATTCCTTGCGAAAAGAGACAATGAGTCATGGCCGCATCCAGCAACGTTGATGTCATACCCCCATGCAACAAGCCTGTATACCCTTGGTGTTTGGGACTGACCACAAAGGGAGCACTCACAGTGCCGTCAAATTGCGGGGAGAAAACTAATCCCAAAGAGTCTGAATTATGCTCACGCAAACCACAGACCATGCAGTGAGCGTGACTCCGTTGAGCATGTTGATAACTGTTCATCCGTTCCTACTTAGCGGCAGACAAAGTGTCTGCCGCTTCCTGCCACCAATTAATTGGCCAACTCTTCCACCGCCGCCAGTGCCTGAGTGCCATAGATCACCGCAGGGCCACCTCCCATCAATACAGCCACATCGATGGTTTCGACCAGCTCTTGCTTGCTGGCCCCAGCTTTCAGTGCCGCCGCAACATGGGCCCCGATACATCCATCACAGCGGGCCGCTATTGAGATTGCAGTTGCAATCAGCTCCTTGTGTTTGACGCTCAGTTCACCCTCACGCATTGCGGCCTTGTGCAGAGCCAGAAATGCATTCATGGTATCCGGGCTCGCCTTGCGATAAGCCGAGCCGAACTGGCGCTGTTCCTGATTAATTTCTGTGTAATTTTTTGCCATAAAACACCCCAACTTTATGTTGTTACTACTCAAAGCGTATCGGTAACCATCTGGTAGGTCTTATAACCTCCGGTCAGATTGCGAGCCTGAAAACCATTTTGTACCAACATGCGATAGGCTACATGTCCCCGCAGCCCCACCTGACAAGCCACCAGAATTTCTTTATCGACAGGCAGCGTATATAAGCGATCCCGCAACTCATCGAGTGGAATGTTCAACGCATTCGGAAAGGAGCCTGACGCTTCTAACTCTGGCGGATTTCGAACATCCAGAACCACTTGATCGGAGGCTCCCAGTAATAGCTCTTCGGTGTGACATATCGCCTCATCACCATTCATCACATTACTGGCAACCATACCGGCTTGGTTCACCACATCGCGCGCCGAACCAAACGGTGGCGCATACGTCAATTCCAGATCAGCCAACTGCTGAACGGTCATACGGGCTCGTTGCGCAACGGCTAAAACATCAATTCGTTTGTCGATACCATCCAAACCAGCGGCCTGAGCTCCCAGGATCTGACCATCCGTAGGATCAAACAGTAATTTCAAGGTTACCGGGTGAGCACCGGGGTAGTAACTGGCGTGGCTAGCGGTATGCACGTAAATCTTTTCATAGGTCATATTCAGCCGCTTGAGCGTTTTTTCGTTCAAGCCTGTACTGCCAATGGCCATATCAAACACTTTGCAGATCGCGGTGCCTTGTGTCCGGCGATAATGCTCGTGGCGACCAAGCATATTGTCAGCTGCAATACGCCCCTGCCGATTCGCAGGACCAGCTAAGGGAACCAACGCCGCTTCGCCGGTAATAAAGTTCTCCGTCTCGATAACATCGCCAACCGCGTAGATATCCGGATCTGATGTCTGCATGGCACTATTGACCTTGATGCCACCCAAATCCCCCAACGCCAGACCTGCTGTCGAGGCCAGTGTTGTTTCTGGTTTCACGCCGATCGCCAAAATGACCATGCCTGTTGGCAACATATCGCCTGAGCTGAGCATCAGATTAAGGTTGTGCGTATGTGTAGCTGGTTGATCATAAACCCCGGTTGACTCAGGCTCAGCCGGACAAAAATCAGCAACAGAAATAGCCGCCAAGCCTGTTTTGAGGCGAAGATCGATCCCCTTATCCCGCATGTGCTGATGCAGCATGGCTGCCATCTCTCGATCAACTGGAGCCATAACTTGGTCAGAAAGCTCTAATAACGTGACGGCAACACCGCGTCGATGCAGGGCCTCCACCATCTCCAACCCGATGAATCCGCCACCAACGACCGTGGCATGTTTTGGCTTCTCGGCGGCCAACATCACCAAGATCTTGTCCATGTCGGGGATATTACGCAGACTATAAACGTGACTATTCGCGATCCCTGGTATCGCAGGCTTCACGGGAGACGCGCCAGGACTCAATAACAACTTGTCATAAGACTCCTGATATATCTCTCCTGTTTGGATACGCTTGACGGTGACTATTTTTTTGATTGGGTCAATATGCGTAACTTCATTGAGAACGCGCACGTCAACGTTAAATCTTTTTTTGAAACTTTCTGGAGTCTGAAGTAGTAATGCTTCACGGCTATCTATTTCACCACTGATATGATACGGCAAACCACAGTTGGCAAAAGAGACAAACTCACCTCGCTCCAGAATGATAATTTCTGCATCTTCAGAAACTCGTCGAGCCCGAGCAGCAGCTGAAGCCCCTCCGGCTACACCACCAATAATTACAATCTTCGTCATATTAATTCCTTACTGTGCTATCAATTCACAATGTGTCATTCCGGTCGGCAAAATTCAGCAGCGAATATCGCTTTAACGGTTCGAGTTACCAGCCAGAGTAATAAGCCAGTCAGCATGCATAACAGTACGACTGATATGGTTTGAAAGAATAGGGATGAAGTTAAATGTGCCATCTTTATAGTGGCAACAGTTAAAGCGGCTACAGGGAATGAATAAGCCCAAGAAGAAATAAAAAATGGAACTTTGATGAATCTAAATATATTCATTGCAAGCAACAAACTCAGAAACAGTGCAATGTAATAAATGATCCGAGCAAAAGCATCTAGTTCCCCGACCATACTGGTATAGGAAATAAATCCTACAGATGGCGGTGCAAGAAGAATAAACAACATGGGTGTCATGCGAGCAGGTAATGGTTCATGAAAGAACAGCCGATACATGATGATCGTCAACAACACGAGCCAAAAAACGATTCCGATGCTAAAACAAAACCAGCTCAACTCGATATAGCCTAATTGGCTACCAGTAATAGGAACAATAATGTTACCCACCACTGGGATAAACCAGCTTGGATTCGCATGTGATAGTGTGTAGTGAGTGTGGTGGATCCAGCTGCTCATCACATATAAGGTGAAAGCAATTTGCAAGGCTGTCCCTACCATCCATAAATAAGTGGATACTATGGTTTCTTGCTGCCAAACAACAGAGAGTAGCAATAGGCTTATAGAAAAAGATGGGAAGAAGTTTATCCGCACTGGGTGGTGGATTTCTTCTAGTACTGCATGTGGGTAATGCCATATTTTTATAGCATAAAAAATTGACACAAAGATCATTGCTATGGATGTTGCGTAAGCGAATACGATCCAGATATCTGTACCAGATGAAAAAATCCCAGCGGCAGCTTTCCAAGCCAGAGTAAAACCAGATAGTCCCATAATCATTGAAAAAAATGACACAGGGAAATAAGCAATCCGGGGCAAAGCCGGTGCGGATTCAGGGCTGTCTATATTTAAGGTCATGTTGAAATCCACCATTTGGAATGATTTTATTCAATTCATTGCATTAGCATCATCTAATGCAGTGTATTACACCTCTGCTTCACCACCCCGATAATGATAGAGTTACAATGAGTATCTGGCTGGAGATTAAACTAATTTCCAGCCAGAACCATTGCCTACGTTTTATCGACTATGGCGTCGCTAAAAATTTAGCGTTGCTGTTTAACTGGCTCGGCTATCTGGTACAAATGTTCGTCACATCGCGTATGACAACCGCAAAGCCGCTCTTCGTCAGCTTCGGTGGACAATTCCTGTTTCCGCTTGCGAACTTGTCGGAGCCAGAACAGCGACGAGACGCCCATAAAGCTCAGCCAAGTGAACAATATCGGCAGCGCCCATTGACTCAGGATTGGCAGCATCGGCCACGACCCTGGCCGTGGCGACCACAATCTTGTCTACGCATCTGATTCCGTTGGCTAGGAGCCATTTCTTGGCGAGGGGAATTAGCAGTGTGACAGCAAGCGTCTGAATGCTCTCCCTCTGGATGGTGGCAACCACAACCACCAGATTTTGCCTTCGCTTCATGATTCAGCGATTGACGGCCTTGGCTAGCCTGATGCAATTGCAGTAAACCGCTGGCAATCGGATCAACCAGCTCATGGGCTGAACGACGACCACAGTTTGTCTGATACACGGCAAACTGCCGCGCCAACAATTTACCTAACATCTGCTCGCCGATATTGCGAACTACAATCCGATCGACCTGCTGCTCGGCCAACAGATCGACCATTTTCTGCTTCCCTGCACAACCTTCTGCTAAGGCCGGATTATCAACCCGGTTAATTTCAATGCCTCGCTCATCCAGGAACACCAGGCAATTTGCCTTGGTAAAATGGTTGGCGACCCGATCATCATTCATTGGAATGGCAGTGATCATTTTTTGAATCTCCTTCGTCCTCAAGGTGCATCATCAGCGCCTTGCCCTGTGTTAGACCTGACTCTTATACACAAGTAGCGCCCTGAACGGAACCATTCCCGTTTTCCAGGATCTGATCTTCCATGTGACCTCCT
>NZ_JAPDBQ010000145.1:0-10766 GCF_027705325.1 Aeromonas sp. QDB18 | reverse complement strand
TTTGGAGACAGCCAGTTTACCAGCACCCTGTCTGTCAACTTCCACTTCCCCAAGATCCCGCGAAGAACCATTTTTTAGCCCTGATACTACGTGGACTGGAACTCAAATTCTCTTAAGTGAACAGCATTGCGGCCCGGCGCCGGGGTTTTTATTGGAACGCGCAAGCAATAAAAAGCCCCGGCAGGCGCCGGGGCTGGGAAAGGGGTCGGGTCAGTTGACCGAAATGGCGCGGGCGTCGATGAAGAAGCGGGCGTGGCCGTGGTCATCCACCCTTATCTGGGCGAGCAGGCGATCCTTTCGCTTGAACTCCCATCCTGTCTTGATCCGGGTCAGCGCGGGGCTGGCGGCACCGACCACGTTCAGATACTCATGAAACAGGCTGTAGCTTCCAATCTCGGTCAGCATCTTTTCCATTTGCATATCTCCTCAAGTGATGGGGTCAGCACATGCCACGCTAGCGGCAACCTTCTGAACCCTGCCTGTACAAAAACCAGACTACCCCATCAAGATGAAGGCAATATGATCAGGCGCAAGATCAGGAGGGATTTGCACGAAAAATGACACCGTTTTCAATCAGGGCTGGCGCGGCACGGCGAGATGATCGAGGGCGGTAGATCCGGCATGGGTCGGCAAGGCGGCAGCGGGTTGTTCCATCACCTGGCCATGGAAGACGGGATCCTGCGCCACCTCCTTGACGCCGTTGATGCAGAACTGCATACCCATGCACACCAGCAGGAAACCCATGATGCGGGTCATGGCGTCGATGCCGGTGGCTCCCAGGATCTTGCACACGGGATCTGCCAGCTTGAGCACACCCCAGCTGATCAGGCTCATCAGGGCGAAGGCGGTGACCATGGCGGCATAGATGACGACGCGATCGGCCTCGGCCGGCAGCTCGGCGATCTGGGCCGCGCCGCTGATCACCAGCGCCATGGTGCCGGGTCCGCACATGCTGGGCATGGTCAGGGGCACGAAGGCGATATTCTGGTTGGCCTCGACCCCGGCAGACTGGTTTGGCGAGGGGAACAGCATGCGAAAGCCGATGAAGGCGATGATGAGGCCACCGGCCAGGCGCAGGCCGGGAATGGAGATCCCGAACAGATCCAGGATGGAGGATCCGATGAAGAAGCTGACGCACAGGGTGGCGAACAGATAGAGGGCGGCCATGTTGATCTGGCGGCGAATGTGCTCGCGGGACATGCCCTTGCTCAGTCCCAGCAGCAGGGTGGCCGTGGTGGGCGGGTTGACCATGGGCAGCAGGGCCAGCAAGGCGAGAAAGATGACCTGGAAGAACATAGTGGACCTCGGGCAGGTGGACGGATTGGGGTGAGCTGGCAGGTCCGCAGCGGACCGCCACCCGGTCGATGATATCCGCAAAGAACAAGCCCCGACAGTGCGGGGCTTGCTTGGGAAGGATCAGGCGGCCTGCGGGGTTGCCTGGCGTTGGCCGCGCAGCCAGAGCCAGATGCCGAGCACGAAACCGAGGGCGGCCAGGCTGGCCACATAGTGGGAGGGGGCCAGCACGTCCTCCTTCATCCAGAGGGTGACCAGCATGGGGGTGAGGCCGCCGAAGATGGCGTAGGCCACGTTGTAGGAGAACGACAGCCCGGAGAAGCGCACCACCGGCGGGAAGGCATTGACCATGACGTAGGGCACGGCGCCGACGATCCCCACCGCAAAGCCCGCCAGCATGTAGAGGGGCACCAGCTGATCCGTGCCGGCTACCAGGCTGTGGTAGAAGGTATAAGTGGCGCCGGCCAGCAGCAGGGAGCCCAGGATGAAGGTAGGGCCGCTGCCGATGGCATCGATCAGGCGACCATAGACGATGCAGCCCAGGGTGAGGGCGACGATGGCCAGGGAGTTGGCGGTCAGGGCATCGGCCGGGCTGATGCCGTGCACCTTCTGCAGATAGGTCGGGGTCATCAGGATCACCACCACGATGCCGGCGGAGAGCAGCCAGGTCAGCAGCATGGAGACGACGACGCTGCCCTTGTGTTCACGCAGCACCGTCTTGAGGGGCAGCTCCTCGGCCAGGGACTTGTTGGCCTGCATCTCGGCGAAGACCGGGGTTTCGTGCAGCCAGCGGCGCAGGTACATGGCGACGATGCCGAACACGCCGCCGAGCACGAAGGCCAGACGCCAGCCCCAGTCGCTCACATCGCCCGGGCTCATGCCACGGTTGATGGCGGTCGCCACCAGGGAGCCGAGCAGGATGCCGGCGGTCAGCCCCGCGGTGAGGGTGCCGCAGGCGACACCGACCCGGCGGGCGGGCACGTGCTCGGCCACGAAGACCCAGGCACCGGGGACTTCCCCGCCGATGGCGGCCCCTTGCAGGATCCGCAGCAGCAGCAACAGCAGGGGGGCGGCGATGCCGAGCACGGCGTAGGTGGGCAGCAGGCCGATCAGCAAGGTCGGCAAGGCCATCAGGATGATGCTGAGGGTGAACATCCGCTTGCGGCCGATGAGATCGCCAAAGTGGGCCATGATGATGCCCCCCAGGGGACGAGCCAGGTAGCCGGCGGCGAAGATGCCGAAGGTCTGGAACTGGCGCAGCCACTCGGGAATGTCGGCCGGGAAGAAGAGCTCGCCGATGACCACGGCGAAGAAGACGAAGATGATGAAGTCGTAGAATTCGAGGGCGCCGCCCAGCGCCGCCAGGCTCAGGGTTTTGTAATCCTGTCGATTGAGGGGGCGACCGTGGTCGTGCGATGTGCTGACTTTACTCATATCCTTATGTTTCCCATCGTTTTTTTAGTTATTCTCCCCGGTGTGCTGCGGGGATACGCTCACCCACGAGGGTATGCTTTTGTGTCCCGCAATGTAAATCGCACAATTCGCAACACTGTCTTGCAGCACGGTGCGGCAAGTAGCTGGAGAGATCATGACGAAGAAAAAGGTACTGCTCTCCTGGAGCAGCGGAAAAGACAGCGCCTGGGCCTTGCATCGCCTGCGCCAGGATCCGGCCATCGAGGTGGTGGGGCTGTTCACCACCCTCAACCAGGCGTTCGAGCGGGTGGCCATGCACGGGGTGCGCAAGCAGTTGCTGCTGGCACAGGCTGAGTGTGTGGGCTTGCCGCTGACCACCATCGACCTGCCCTGGCCCTGCAGCAACGAGGAGTATGGGCGCATCATGACGGGCTTCATCGCCGATGTGCAGGCCAAGGACATTTACCACATGGCGTTCGGGGATCTCTTTCTTGAGGATGTGCGCGCCTATCGGGAGCGGCAACTGGCGGGGACCGGCATCACGCCGCTCTTCCCGCTCTGGGGCAGCGACACGACCGAGCTGGCGCAGGCGATGATCGACGCCGGGCTCAAGGCCAGGGTCTGTACCCTGGATCCGGGCAAGCTGGACGCCGGGTTAGGTGGTCATGAATTCGGCCCGGCCTTGCTGGCTGCCCTGCCCGCCGGGGTGGATCCCTGCGGCGAGAACGGGGAGTTCCACACCCTGGCCTGGGACGGCCCCATGTTCCTGCATCCCTTGCCCATCCGGGTGGGGGAGACGGTGCTGCGGGACGGCTTCGTCTTCACCGATCTGCTGCCCGCCACCGCCTAGTCGCGATTGGACTCCCGCTCGCCCTTGTCGTCGTTGTAACGCAGGGCGATCTCGTGGAACTGCTGGTGGATGCGGGCAAAGGCGTCCGTGATGTCGGGGTCGAAGTGATTGCCTCGTCCCGCCAGTATGATCGGCACCACCTCCTGGTGGGACATGGCAGCCTTGTAGCAGCGCTTGCTGATGAGGGCGTCGTACACGTCGGCCAGCGCCATCAAGCGGGCCGAGAGCGGGATCTCGTCACCGTGCAGGCCATAGGGATAGCCGGTGCCGTCCCACTTTTCGTGGTGGTAGCAGGCGATCTCCTTGGCCAGTCGCAGAAATTCCACCTCTACCCCCACGCCTCCTCGGCATGGACGATGGCCTCCTTGCCGAGAATGGAGTGGTGCTTCATCTGGGCAAACTCGTCCGCATCCAGCTTGCCAGGCTTGAGCAGGATCCGGTCTGGCACGCCGACCTTGCCGATGTCGTGCAGCGGGGCCGATTTGAACAGCAGATCGATGGTCTTGGGGGTCAGCTCTGCACGAAAGCGGGCATGCTCGCAGAGGGTCTCCGCCAGCAGCCGCACATAGTGCTGGGTGCGCAGGATATGGTTGCCGGTCTCGTTGTCGCGGGTTTCGGCAAGAGAGGCGAGGGAGTGGATGGTGATGTTCTGGATCAGTTCGTTCTCCCGGGTGCGCCGCTCCACCTCCTGCTCCAGAAAGGCGTTCTGGTCGTGCAGCAGATCCCGCGCCGCTTTCAGCTCCAGGTGGTTTCTGACCCGGGCCAGCACGATGGCGGGGGTGATCGGCTTGTGGATGTAGTCGACGGCTCCCAGCGCCAGGCCGTGCGCCTCCGCACTCTCCTCCACCTTGGCGGTCAGGAAGATCACCGGGATCTCCCGCACCTGCGGCATCTCCTGCAGCGCCTGCATTACCTGATAGCCGTCCATCTGGGGCATCACCACGTCGAGCAGGATCAGATCCACCCGGGTGCCGGCCGAGAGGATCTCCAGTGCCCGCTGGCCGCTGATGGCGACCTTGACCCGGTAGTGGGGGCTGAGCAGGGCGCTGAGCAGGGAGAGGTTCTCCGGTGTGTCATCGACCACCAGCAGGGTGGGTTTGGTATCGGGATCCAGCAAGTTGAGCATGATGGCGCCTCACTCTTGGTTGAACAGATCGGGTTTGAGGGCCCGGACTTGTTGCAGATATGCCAGGGCATCGGCGAAGCGAAAACGGGTCATGGCATCGTGCATGGCCGGTGCTGCCTCGCCCAGCAGGGGAGCGAGCCTGGCCTGATTGCGCTGGAACAGGATGAAGGCTTCCGCATCGTCTTCCAGCAGCAGCCCGGTCAGCTGGTGCAGCAGGGGGGCCAGCTCGGCGGGGGTAGCCTCCGGCAAGCCGGGGGTGGCAGGGGCCGGCAGCAGAGTCAGCAGGCTGGCGGCCAGTTGCTGCTGCTGTTGCAGCCCCAGCTCGGCCAGCGGCAGCAGGCTGGTGGCATCGTCTCCCCGGGCGAGGGCGCTCTCCAGCCGGGCCGAGACATCCTGCAGCGACCCGGCCCCCAGCGTTGCGGCTATGCCCTTGAGGGTATGGGCCTGTCGATGCGCTTCTTCCCGGTCATTCGCCTGCAGGGCGGCCAGCAGGGTTTCCATCGGCTGACTCCCCTGGCGGGCGAAACGTTGCAGCAGATCCCGATACCACTCCCAGTTATGCATCAATCGTTGCAGGGCTGGCTCGGCGTTGAGCCCGAACGCCTGCAGCTGTGGCAGCAAGGCGGTGGCGGGTGATGCGTGTGAGGCAGTGAGCGTGCTGTTGACCTCGCGGCTGAAGGAGGTTGCCCAGCGCTGCAGGGCCGCATACAGCCTGTCGGGGTCGATGGGCTTGGCAATGTGATCGTCCATCCCGGCAGCGAGGCAGCGTTCGCGGTCACCGGCCATGACGTTGGCCGTCATCGCCAGGATCGGGGTGTGTTGCCCGATGCCTTCCCGCTCGCGCAACAGCCGGGTGGCGGCCAGGCCATCCATCACCGGCATTTGCATGTCCATCAGGATCAGGTCGTAGTGGGTCTGGGCCACCATCTCCAGCGCGATGGCACCATTGCCGGCGATGCTGACATCGGCACCGATCGCCCGCAGCAGCTCCAGCGCGACTTGCTGATTGAGCTCGTTGTCTTCCGCCAGCAGGATCCTGAGTCCGTCGAAGCGGTAGCGATGGGCCACCTGCGGTGGTTTGAAGGTGAGTGAACTGGTTTGCTGGCCAAACAGGCCGATGACGGTATCGAACAGCACGGAGGCGCATACGGGCTTGACCAGCACCCGATCAAAGCCGGCGGCATCGGCCTGGCGAAAGACCTCTTCCCGTCCGTAGCCGGTCACCATGACCCGATAGGGACGCGGGCCCATGCCGCGGGCGATGAGGCGGCGACCGGTCTCGATGCCATCCAGCCCCGGCATGTGCCAGTCCAGCAATACCACTTCGTAAGGCTGTCCCTCCTGCTCGGCGCCGGCGATCATCTGTAGTGCCTGCTGGCCCGACTCGGCGGTGTCCACCACAAAGCTCATGCTGCGCAGCAGGGCGGCCATGATGGTGCGGGCGCTGGCACTGTCGTCGGCCACCAGCATGCGGCGCCCGCGCAGATCCAGGCTCGGCAGATAGCGGGATCTGCGCCTGCCCCTACCGAGTCGGGCGGTAAACCAGAAGGTGCTGCCCTGGCCTGGTTCGCTCTGTACCCCCACCTCGCCACCCATCAGCTCGGCCAGTTTGCGGGAGATGGCGAGGCCGAGGCCGGTGCCGCCGTACTTGCGGGTGGTGGAGCTGTCCGCCTGCTGGAAGGACTGGAACAGCCGCTGCTGCTGCTCCTGGCTCATGCCGATCCCGGTGTCCTGTACCGAGCAGTGCAGCAACACCTCCTGGGGTTGTTTCTCCAGGCAGCTGACCTTGACCAGGATCTCCCCCTGCTCGGTGAACTTGACCGCGTTGTTGGCGTAGTTGATCAGGATCTGGCCGAGGCGAAGGGGATCGCCATAGAGCAGGGTGTCGAGCTGGTGATCGACCTCGAACAGCAACTCTATGCCCTTGGCTTCCGCCTTTTCGCCCACCAGGGTGGCCAGATTCTCCAGTACATGGTCGAGATCGAATTCGATCCGCTCCAGATCCAGCTTGCCGGCCTCGATCTTGGAGAAGTCGAGGATGTCGTTGATGATGCCGAGCAGATGCTGGGCCGAACGCTGGATCTTGCTGACATAGTCGAACTGCTGCGGATCGAGCCGGGTCTGCAGGGCGAGATGGGACATGCCGAGGATGGCGTTCATGGGGGTGCGGATCTCGTGGCTCATGTTGGCGAGAAAATCGCTCTTGGCCCGGGTTGCGCCCTCCGCCAGCTCATAGGCCACTTCCAGCTCCTGGTTCTTGGCCTGCATCACCGCAAACAGCTCGTCCCGGGTCGGTTCTGCGAACTGCTGCTGCATCTGTTGCAGCAGCAGTTCATCGGGCCCGCGGGGCAGGCGGTAGACCAGGGCGATGGCGTTGTCCGCGTGCGCGACCAATCGGATGCCACATGAATGGCGGCCGTCCGGCTCGGGGGGGATGGGGGCGTCAGCGGAGAGCGAGAGCCACAACTCCTGTGTGCTAGGCTCCAGCCACAACTGCAGTTGCAGCGGCTCTGTGTTCGCCACCAGCTGGCGTACCAGCTCGGAGGTGGCGCCCGCCAGCGGTGCCACGAAGGTGGGACTTCCGTCGAGGCAGGTGAGTACCTGGATCACCTTGCGCCGGGCGGTGAGTGCCGCCGCCGGGCCTGACAGCAGGGTTTCGCCGATCAGTTGCCGCATCTAGTCCTCCTTTCCTGCCAGCACGCGCAGCACGATGCAGCTGGCATCGTCGGTGCTGCGGCCACTGTGGGCGATCACCTGGCGTGCCAGCTGGGCGGGCTCGGCGGCCAGATCCAGCGCACCGTCGCGCAGGTTGAGGGATTCGCTGATACCGTCCGAATAGAGCATCACCACGTCCCCCGCGACGAGTGGCTGGCGCTGCAGCAAAGGGGTGGGGAAACGCTCCCCAAGCACCCCGTCGCGGGAGATGCCGCGCCAGGGTTCGTGGCCGCGCAGGCAGATGCGGGTATTGCCGATGCCGGCATAGCTCAGCTCACCCCGTTCGCCGTTGACCAGGGCCACGCCGGCGGCGGCGCCCCGGGTACCGATGCAGTGCTGGTGCAGCAGTTGCAACAGGCGGGCCGGTTCCTGCTCGTGGGTTTGCTGCAGCGCTGCCTCCAGCACCTGTACCAGCTTGTTGGCCGAGGCACCGTGGCCGCTCACGTCGATCAGGATCAGCGATACCCCCTCCGGCCCCGGTCGGATGAAGGCCAGATCACCGGAGACCCGTTCCGGATAGCAGGGGCGGTTCTCGCTGGCCCATGCCAGTTGCAGGCCGGCGTGCAGCTGGCCTGTGCAGGCTAGGGGAGCGATTGGCCTGGATACCAGAGGGGCCGCGCCCAGCCACTTGCGGGCCTGTACCAGAGTTCCCCCTTCCGGCGGGGTGCTGATGGTGAGTTCCGACATCATGCGGCGCACGCCGGGCAGGCCTAGCCCCAGGGTGCCCGAGGTGCTGTAGTGGTCCTGCATGGCCTGATGCACATCCCCAATGCCGGGTCCCTGATCGCGGGCGATGATGTCGATGCAGGGACGCCCGCTGGGATGGTGGAGGGTGAGGGTGATCTCCCCCCGCTCGGCGTATTTCAGGATGTTGCTGCCAAGCTCGGAGACCACGGTGGAGAGCATGGCACGGTCCACCTCGGACAGGTTGGCGATGAAGGGGAGGCGGCGTACCGCCATCACCGTCAGGTGCAGGTCGATGTCGTGGCGCAGCGGGTAGCTGGCTTCTTGAAGGCTCTGTTCCAACTGCATGATGCGCTACTCCTCATCCTTGAGCGTCCTGCGAACATGGGCGAAGGCATCGTCCATGTCGAGAAAGCAGCGCAGCGGCCCGGGCTCGGCATCGGCCAGCGCCAGGAAGGCGGCGATCCCTGCATTGAGCCCAACCAGCAGACAGACGGCACCGAGCAGGCGGCACACCTCGGCCAGTTTGCGTACCTGCCTGAATTCGTGGTGATCGAGCAGCATGACCCCGGAGAAGTCGAGCAGTACCGCGTGCTGGCGGCCCAGCATCAGCCGCTGGGAGAGGGCCTGCATCAGTTGCTGCATGCCCTCGTCACCGAGGTCGGGGCGCATGCTGACCACGATGCAGTCGGCCACGTCGGCGATGCCCAGATCATTGTTGAGCAGCATGCATCTCTCCTGGAGGCCTAAAGGGTGGATCCGACCCGCTTGAGGGCTATCTCGAAGGCATCCCGCAGGGTCGCCGTGGTGCGGATGTCGCCGACAGAGACCCCCAGCTCCACCATGGTGCGGTCGCCTTGGTGATCTTGATCAGCTGGTTGGCGACGCCGGTATCCACGGTGGCGACTCCGGCGATGTCCAGTACGAAGACCCGGGCCCGGGTCTCGGCAATCTTGGTGAGCGACTTGTTCATCACGTCGGCGGTACGCATGGAGTCGATGATCCCCACCAGCGGCAGCAGCAGGATCCCGTCCCAGATGGGGGTGACCGGGGTCGACATCTCCTGCAGCGACTTGTGCAGCTCCTCGCGCACCCTGGCGGCCTCTTCCGCCTCCTCCATGGCGCGCTTGAGCTGGTGATGCTGTTCTACTTGGGCTGTGATGTCGGTGGCAAACTTGACGATCTTGCTGGGCTTGCCGGTGAGATCCAGCACCGGGTTGTAGGAGCCCTGGATCCAGATCTCTTCACCCTGTTTGCCGATTCGGCAGAACTCTCCCGCCAGGAATTCACCGCGGCGCAGGGTTTCCCAGAAGGTGCGATAGTCGGTCGACTGGGCGTAGTCGGGATCGACCAGCAGCCTGTGGTGCTGGCCCTTCAGCTCTTCCAGCTGATAGCCCACTGTCTCCATGAAGCGGGCATTGGCATCGAGGATGATGCCATCCAGTGAAAACTCCACCTTGCCCATGACCCGGCTCAGGGCGTTGAGCTGCCCCTCGAAGTTGGCGTTCATCTGCTTCTGTTCGGTCAGGTCCATGGTGTATTCGATGACCTGAACCAGCGCGCCCTGTTCGTCCAGCAGGGGGCTGCAACTGCCTCGCAGCCATATGTCCCGCCCCTGCCGATCCCGGCGGCGAAACTCTCCCTCCTGTGCCTGCCCCGTTCGCAGCGCCTGCCAACGGGCGGCCTCGTCGGCGGATTCTGCTGCCTCCGCGGGGAACAGCATGCTGTAGTGCTGACCCTTGAGCTCGGCCAGCTGGTATCCCATGATGGCGAGAAAGCGGGGGTTGGCATCCAGAATCAATCCGTCTGGCGCGATCTCGAGCCGGGCCATCAGCTGGTCGACGGCCTCCAGTCTGGCCTGGGATGAAGCGGGAGTGACAGTATTCGAATGGGCAGCTGCGGTGTGCACGTCCATGGCATCTCCGGTAAATGGTGCAATTGATTTGAATGCCATTAGAAGGCGTACAGCAGTTATAGCCCACCGGGGCGAGAGCGGGGGACAAGAAGTGCCGAAAGAGCCTGCTGGTAGGGGGGGCTTGGGCCTGGAGAGTTCGTCATGAACACCTTATATCGGGATTAATGTCATTATCGCCCCGCTTTGCCCTGGTTGCCGCCAGCCTGACCCTGCCCGCCGTGACAGTCGAAATCCCGACCAGCCCCGCCGGTGTCATTGCGGTGAGCCTGGCCCAGCAGGCCCCTTTCACTGGGTGTCGGTGACGCAGATTGCCAGGAGCCTGGATGGGCTGCTGCCGATGGCGGTGGGTTTCGACATCGACGACACCCTGCTCTTCTCCAGCCCGGGGGGCTATCGCGGCAAGCAGGCGTTCTCCCCCAATGGTGAGAGCTACCTGAAGAATCCGGCCTTCTGGGAGAAGATGAGCAACGGCTGGGACGCGTTCAGCGTGCCGAAAGAGGTGGGCAAGGCGCTCATCGCCATGCACTTCCCGCGCGGCGATCACATCTACTTCGTCACCGGCCGTTCGGCCAACTCCACCTACTTGCCCCTGCCGCTGGCTGGCGCATGGGAGGAGGAGGTGATCGTCAACTCCCTGTACTGAGGTTCCCATGCATGGCAAAAGGGCCGGATCCTGTCAGGTTCCGGCCCTTCTTTTGGTTCATCGCGGCTTTCCGGGGAAGGCCGCCTTGATTTTCAGAAAAAAGTATTCTGAGTCCCTAAATCCATAT
>NZ_JAPDBQ010000144.1:0-10788 GCF_027705325.1 Aeromonas sp. QDB18 | reverse complement strand
TGAGGGAGGCATGATGCCTCCCTCTTTCTATTGCAAGCCACGCTGGATAAAGGCTGAAGGAACATCGACTGGAAACAACCTTGCTCCCCCAACTCAAGTCGCATTTATGAATAATTAGTCAAAAATGTGCTTATCTGAACAGCATTGCGCCGGCGGCGGGATTTTCTATCTGCCCGGGAGGCAGTCAGATATCAGGCCGGCTCGCCGTACCAGAGATCGAACAGCTCGGTGACCACCACGGCCTCCAGCCCTTTGCCTTGCAGCCAGGTCTGAACGGCGGAACGGTCTTCGTCGGTGCACTTGCCGAGCTGCTGGGTGCAGATCATCCCTTCCCAGGCCAGGTGACCCGAGCCGGCGAAGGCCAGCTTGCGAGGCTCAATCACCTCGTCGATCAGCGCATCGACCACGGCATCAATGGTCTCTTCGGCGGTGCCGACCGGGAAGTTGAAACTGATGTCGAACCCCATTTCCTGGAATTCATCAACGCGCAGTTTTTTACGCAGACGGCGGCTACGGTTGGCCATGATAGCTCCTTAGTTGATACGTTGACTCAGTTGACTCGTTTGAAAATCAGATCCCAGACACCGTGGCCCAGACGATGGCCACGCTGCTCGAATTTGGTCAGGGGGCGCCAGTCGGGACGGGGCACCCAGTTGCCGGTGGCGGAGGTGTTCTCGTACCCCTCGGCGGCACTCATCACCTCCAGCATGTGCTCGGCGTAGTTCTCCCAGTCGGTGGCCATGTGGAAGACGCCACCGATGGCAAGCTTCTGGCGGATATCCTGGGCAAAGGCAGGCTGCACGATGCGACGCTTGTGGTGGCGGCTCTTGTGCCAGGGGTCAGGGAAGAAGAGCTGCAGACAGGAGAGAGAACCGTTCGGGATCATGTGCTCCAGCACTTCCACCGCATCGTGGCAGATGACGCGCAGGTTGGTGACGCCCGCCTCCTGGGCGGTGCCAAGGCAGGCGCCCACACCCGGAGAGTGCACCTCGATGCCGATGAAGTTCTTCTCGGGGGCGTTCTTGGCCATCTCCACCAGGGAGGCGCCCATGCCGAACCCGATCTCCAGCACCACGGGTGCCTCGCGGCCAAACAGGGCCACCATGTCGAGCGGCTCTGGTGCGAAATCGATGCCCATGACCGGCCAGAGCTCTTCCAGGGCCTTCTCCTGCCCTTTGGTCAGGCGGCCTTCGCGACGGACGAAGCTGCGGATCTTGCGCATGAACTTGCCGTCTTCGTTAAACACATCTTGGGTCACAGACATAGTAAATTGCTCGTTATTGCATCGCTCTGGAACAGAGCCGACATAAATGGATCGCTCGTTATTGCATCAGTTCGCAAAAACAGGGGAGCGAATTATCCCAAGATAGGCACAAGGCGCAAGTGTTTCCCACAACAAATCCCCCGGGACTGCCCACATCCACCGGCAAGGTTGACAAATGCCACCCCCTTCACAGAATCTGCCGGACGTCGGGTTCATCCTGACGCGGAAAAATAAAACCATATACAACAAAGGATTGCAGCATGAAGAAAACCCTGTTGGCCCTCGTCCTGCCTGCCCTGCTGGCCGGTTGCAACCCCTCTGACAACGACTCCCAACCCCCTGCCCCCGCGGCTCAAGCCCATGAATTTCTGGTGCAACTGAGCTCTGGCGCAGAAGGGATAGGCGCTCGTCCCACTGGCACCGAGGCCGAAACCCGCGCCGCCGCCTGGATCCAGGATCACCTGGCCGGCTGGGGCTACGAGGTGCAGAACCAGCCGTTCACCTACACCCGGGGCGGAACCGAACGCACCTCCCAGAACATCGTCGCCGAGCTCAAGGGTCAGAGCGACAAGGTGATCCTCATCGGTGCCCACTATGACAGCACCGGCGAGAAGAAAGGATCCGAAGGTGCCACCGACAACGGGGCTGGCGTCGCCGCCCTGCTGGCTGTCGCCGAGGCACTCAAGGGAGAGACCCTGCCCTACACGGTGCGCTTCGCCTTCTTCGGCGCCGAGGAGAACGGCCTCAACGGCTCCAAAGCCTATGCCGCCAGTCTCGACACCGACGCCGTCGCCAAGCTGCTGGCCATGGTGAACTACGACACCATCGCCGGGGGTGACATCGTCTATGTCCACTCGGCCCACTCCGACGTGGCCGAGTACAACTGCGCCGACCCGAGCCGCTACAGCTTCGATCCCAAGGTGCGCGATCGCCTGCTGGCCATCTCCCAGCAGACCGCCACCCCGTTCGCCATTCACCCCAGCTACAGCGGCTACCCGGAAGGGGAGACCGGCAGCTGGTCCGATCATGCCCCCTTTGCCTGCCTGGGGGTGCCCATCGCCTACGTGGAGGCCACCAACTTCACCATCAACGGGGAAGATGGCTATGACGGCTACTCCCAGAGCACCAATCCGGCGCTGTGGGACTGCTACGACGACGCCACCAAGAGCGCCTGCGACCGGGACAGCGAGACCCAGTGGGGCAAGATCTGGCACACGGAGCATGATCGCCTCGACAAGATGGCCGAGCTCTTCCCGGGCCGGATCGAGCAGCAGCTCGGGGCCAATACCGACCTGATGATCCGCTTCCTCAAGGCGCCGGGGCTCTGACCCCCATCCCGCCCGATGCCCCCCTGACAGGGGTTTTTGCGCCCCTGACCGGGGTCGGGACGATAAAATTCGGGCAGGTGCCAAACCTGCCCTTTTTTATGGATTTTTGTGACAGCCATTGCCTCATTTCTGAAATCTGATACAAACGGATAACCTGGCGGTTGAATGGAGCGACCGCCACCTAGTCAGAGAGAACCCTATGCAGCCGTTTTTTGCCCAGCGCTTCGAGAAGGTCGATCCTTCCTTTATCCGCGAAATCCTCAAAGTTGCCGCCAATCCGGAGATCATCTCCTTCGCCGGCGGCCTGCCCAACCCCCATCTGTTCCCGGTCAAGGCCATCGAGCAAGCGTGCCAGGACGTGCTGCGCGAGCAGGGAGCCGCCGCGCTGCAATACGCCACCACCGAGGGCTTTGCCCCGCTGCGCCAGTTCATCGCCGACCGCTACCTGAGCCGCCACGGCATGGCCGTCAATCCTGACAACATCCTCATCACCAGCGGCTCCCAGCAGGCGCTGGATCTGCTGGGCAAGGTGCTGGTGAACGAGGGGCAGGATCTCATCATCGAAGAGCCGGGCTACCTTGGCGCCATCCAGGCGTTCTCCGTCTATCAACCGAATTTCAAGCCCATTACCCTGGCGGAAGAGGGGCTGGATCTGGCCGCGCTGGATGCGCTGCTGGAGCAGGGCTCCAGCGCCAGGCTGCTCTACGGCGTGCCCAACTTCCAGAACCCGAGCGGTGTTTCCTACAGCCGCGCCAACCGGGAGGCCCTGGCGGAGCGCCTGGTGCGCCACGATCTGCTGATGGTGGAGGACGACCCCTATGGCGAGCTGCGCTTCGAGGGGGAACACCTCCCTCCCATCGCCAAGCTGGCCCCCCACAACACCGTGCTGCTCGGGTCCTTCTCCAAGACGGTGGTGCCCGCCTTCCGCCTGGGCTGGATGGTGGTGCCGGACTGGCTGCGCAAGAAGGTCACCATCGCCAAGCAGGCCACCGACCTGCACAGCAACGCCTTCAGCCAGCAAGTGCTGCACCGCTTCCTGACCGACAACTCCCTCGACGCTCACCTGGAGAAGATCAAGGAGGTCTATGGTCGCCAGCGTGCCGCCATGGAAGCCGCCCTCGCCCGCCACTGCCCGCCCGGCGTCAGCTACACCCGTCCCGAAGGGGGCATGTTCCTCTGGCTGACCCTGCCGTCCAGCGTCAGTGCCATGGCCCTGTTCGACGAGGCCATCAAGGAGAAGGTGGCCTTCGTGCCCGGCGCCCCCTTCTATGTGCGCCCCGAGATCCAGAATACCCTGCGCCTGAGCTTCTCCTGTGTGGATGAGGCGACCACGGAAGAGGGTGTTCAGCGTCTGTGCCGCGCCCTGGCCCGCATGCTCTGAGCCATCCGGCCATAAAAAAACCAGCGACCCGGTCGCTGGTTTTTTTTGCCTCGCGCTTTCCCCTCAGCGCCCCTGCCCGGCCAGCTGGCTGACAAACTCCTTCATGGGCATGGGCCTGCCAAACAGGTAGCCTTGCAGGAAGGTCACCTCGCGGGCCTTCAGATAGTCGGCCTGCACCTGATTCTCCACCCCTTCCGCCACCAGTTGCAGACCAAGCCGGGTCGCCAGATCGATGACGTTCTCCACGATGTGGCTGGAGAGCGCGTCCGACCCAATCATGCCGACGAAGCTCTGATCGATCTTGAGGAAGTCGACCTGGAAGGTCTGCAGGTAGGTCAGGCTGGAGTGGCCGGTGCCGAAATCGTCGATGGCGATGAAGACCCCGAGGGCATGGAGCTCGGCAAAGAGCCGGTCCGTCGTCTCGTCCGCCACGATGAGCTCGCGCTCGGTCAGCTCCAGCACCAGCTTGATGGGATTCCCCTTGAAGGCGTTGATGAAATCCCGGCAATCTTCCACCAGGCTCAGATCCTTGCAGTGGCTGGCGCTGATGTTGAAGCCGAAGTGGAACCCTCGCGGCAGATGGTGCGCCTTGCCCGCAAACTGTTCGCGCACCTGCGCCATCAACAGCCGGGTCATGGGCACGATGAGGCCACTGTCCTCTGCCAGGGGAATGAAGCGATCCGGCGAGATCATCCCCTGACGGGGGTGTTGCCAGCGCATCAGCACCTCGCAACCGCTCCATTGGCCGTCCTCCCCGTTCACCACGGGTTGCAGATAGGGGATGAACTCCTGCTGGGACAGTGCCCGTTTCAGCTCCTGGGCCGGCGAAGTCGAACGGCCCATCAGCCAGAAGACCGCCACCCCGAGCAGCAGGCTCAGCAGAGGATAAATAATGACGCCCACCTTGGAGTAGTCCCAGATGTGGGCACGGTACTCATCCACCGACACCGTGGTCACTACCTTGAACGGGTACCTGGTCGAGACCTGTTCGAGATAGCCATTGCGATCCTTGGGGATCAGCTTGTCGGTGAGTTCGCTGTTTCGCAGCAGCATCTCGTTGCCGACCACCAGCCCCAGTGGGGAGTTGCGGCTCAGCATGTCCAGGATGTTGAGCAGGTAGTAGCCGTCGACCCCCACCAGCACGCTGAACTCGCCCACCTCTTCCCGGTAGGCGATGAGGGGGCGATTCGGGGTGACCGGGTTGCCCTTCATCAGGTCGAGCCTGCCCCCGACATAGTCATCCAGCTTGATGCCGCCATCGACCGGGCCATAGAGGGAAGAGCAGTAGATCCGATCCCCCCTGGCCAGGTTGACGCTGCGCACATCCGGCACCGTGGCCACCTGATCCCTGAGCCCCTGCACCACCTCGAGACAGGGCCTGCCCAGGCTGCCGGTGAGGGCCGACGCCGCCAACTGGACATTGTCCAGAGTGCGGTCGAACATGACCCTGGCATGTTCCAGGCGCGCCACCGCATCCTGTTTCACGCCGGTGGCGGTCTGCCAGATGACGATGACGAGCCCAAGGAGCATGGGCAACAGACCGGCCAGCAAGGCACAGAGCAGCCGGACATAGAATTGACGCACCTTCAAACGTCGAAATGGCATAACGGCCCTCATGAACATGGCGAAAAAGCGCTCGAGTTTACCCGCTGGCGCCCGTTTGGCAAGCCGGAATGAGCCCCTGATACCGCCGCGCCACGGCGCCCCCCCGTGGTCGCAACGCCCGGCAACCCCGTGGACAAAGGGGGCGGCGTCTTGGGAGACAAAAATCATAATGCTCATAAAAACAGGAGCTTGTCCATCGGGCACCCAGGCTCTAGAGTAGACCCTAGAGCGTCAGGGAGGCAGGACATGAAGATACTGATCACGGGGGGCACGGGGTTTATCGGCCGCCGTCTGGTGGCACACCTCAAGGTGGCGCACGAAGTAGTCGTGCTGACCCGCCAGGGCAGCCGGGCCTACGAGCTGCTCGGCCACGATGTCACCCTGCTGGACAGCCTGGACAGGCTGGATCACCTCAATGACGTGGACATCGTCATCAACCTGGCCGGCGAACCCATCGCCGCCGGACGCTGGAGCGAGTCCCGCAAGCAGTTGCTCTGCAACAGCCGCTGGCTGCTGACCGAACAGCTGGTGGATCTCGTCAAACTATCCAGCACGCCCCCTAGATTGCTGCTCAATGCCTCCGCCATCGGCTGGTATGGCCGCCAGGATGACGCTCCTCTGGATGAAACATGCCAGAGCCCTCACGACGAATTCACCCACCGTCTCTGTCAGCAGTGGGAGCAGCTTGCCCAGCAGGCCCGCTCGGCCCAGACCCGGGTCTGCATCCTGCGCATCGGCCTGGTACTCGGCATGGAGGGGGGCGCCTTGCCCAGGATGCTGCCCCCTTACCGCCTCGGCCTCGGCGGCCCCATGGGCAGCGGCACCCAGATGATGAGCTGGATCCACGTGCAGGATCTGGTGCGGGCCATGCTGTTTCTCATCGAGCACGGCGAGTGTGACGGCATCTTCAACGGCACGGCCCCGCAACCGGTCAGCAATCGCCGGTTCAGCGAGACCCTGGCCGCCACGCTCCATCGACCGCACCTCTTCTTCGTACCGGCACCCCTCCTGCGACTCCTGATGGGAGAGGCGGCGGATCTGCTGCTCACCGGACAGCACGTGCTGCCCGCCCGCTTGCAGCAGGCTGGTTTTCACTTCAGCTTCTCGGCCCTGCCCGGCGCTCTGGACAATCTGCTGCACTCACCCCGTTGACCCAATGACACATCCCGACCGAGGTCGGGATGTGTCGAGCCATCAGAGCAGCCCCTGCCCCAGTCCCCTGAGCCGGTCGCTCAGGGTACCCGCCAGCAGTTGGCGGCGCATGCCCTGTCCAGCCAGGGTCACCAGCACGGCCCCAAGCAGGGGGAGTGCAGCCCAGATGGCCCAGTGGAACTGCCACTGCGCTCCCTCCCACCACCACTGCAGACCGAAGGAGCAGAGCTCCACCACCATGGCGGCGCAGAGCCCTGCCAGGGCACCGCTCGCCACCAGCTCCCAGCGCAGCATCTTCTCGAGCAGGGCGCTGCCCGCCCCCAAGGTGCGCATCAGCAGCAGCTCCCGGCGCCGATGGGCCATGCCGGCCTGGGTCTGGGTCAGCAGCACCAGCAGGGCGGCTACCGTCACCAGCCCGAGCATCAACCCCAGGGCGCGGCTCACCTGATCGGAGACCAGGGTGAGGCGGCCTATCAGATCCTCCACATCGATGAGGCTCACCGTGGGGTGGCGGCGGATGAGTTCCACCTCTGCCCCTCGCCCCTCAGGCGGCAGACGATAGCTGCCGAGCCAGGTCTGGGAGAAGGGGGCCAGCACGTCCGGCGAGAAGATCATGTAGAAGTTCGGCCTCATGTTGTCCCACTTGATGGACCTCAGGCTGGTCACCCTGGCCTCGAACGCCCGCCCCTCTATGGTGAAGCCGAGCACGTCTCCGAGCGCGATGCCGAGCCGTCCCGCCAGCGCCTCATCGACGGAGACCTCCCCCTTGCCGGCCAGCCATTGACCGGCAGTGACCTTGTTGTCGGCGGGCAGGGCCGATGTGGTGGTGAAGTTGAGCTCTCTGTCCACCCCCTCCCGCGCCGCATCCTCCCCCACCGCCTCACCAGCGATACGGGTCAGGCGCCCGCGCACCATGGGGTAGAAGTCCGAGGTGATGGCCCCGGCCCGGTGCAGATCGGCCAGGATCCCTTCCCGCTCGCTGTCCGCCACATTGACCAGGAAGCGGTTCGGGGCGTCGGCAGGCAACCGGGTGGAAAAATCCTCCAGCAGATCGACCCGCGCCGCCCACAGCAGCCCGAACAGCATCAGGGCCAGGGCGAAACCCGCCAGCTGGAACAGACCACTGCCCCGCTCACGGGAGAGGTGATTGATGGCCAGGCGCAGGGCATGGGGCCCCTTGAGCCGACTGCCAAGACGCAGCAGCACGGAGGCGAGCAGGGCCAGCAGCGCCATCAACACCCCCATGCCGCCGATGAGCCCGCAGGCCAGCCTGATGTCGGCGGTAAAGCCCCACACCAGGGCAAACAGCCCGATGAGCCCCACGGGCACCGTCAGCCAGGGAGGGATCCCCGCCTCCAGCTCCCGGCGCAGCACCCGCAGCGGCGGTACCTTGAGCAGCCTCAGGAAGGGGACGAACGCCAGCATCAGGGTGATGAAGAAGGCGACCGCAAGGCCCAGGGCGAAGGGTCGCCAGGAGGGGGGCGGCAGATCCGCAGGCAGCAGATCCCCCAGCAGGTTCAGGGTCAGCCACTGCATGGCGCTGCCCGCCACCAGCCCCATCAGGGCCCCCACCAGGGTCAGGGAGAACAGCAGGGTGCCCATCAGTTGCCACAGGGTGCGCCGCGAGGCCCCCAGGGTCTTGAGCAGGGCCACCATGTTGGTCTGGCGCTCGGCGAAATGGCGCACCGCTATCCCCATGGCCAGGGCGCCGAGCAGCACGCCGGCAAGGGATGCCAGACGGAAGAAGCGCTCGGCATTGCCCAGGGATTTCCCCACCTGGGTACCCTGATCGTCGGGTTTGACGAGCTTCTGCCCGGCGCTCAGCCTGGTGTTGAGCCAGGCCTCATAGCGGGCGATGGCGTCACGGGGCCCCTTGACGAGATAGCGCCACTGCTGGCGACTGCCCGGCAGCAGGGCCCCGGTCGCCTCGATATCGGCGCTGTGGATCAAGGCCCTTGGCGCCATCTGGAAGGGGCTGAACCCCTGATCCGGCTCCTGGCCCAGCTCCCCTGCCACCGTCAGCCGGGTGTTGCCGACCTCGAGTGCCTCCCCCACCTTGGCGCCGAGCAGTTGCATCACCCTGGCGGAGAGCCAGATCTCGCCGGGCGCCGGGGCGCGCTGGGGAGTGAGCTCCAGCTTGCCGTAGAAGGGAAAATCCCCGGGCACGGCGCGGATGGAGGCCAGTTGCAGGGTATCACCGTGAAACAGCATGCTGTTGAAGCTGACCGTGGTCTGCACGGCCAGCCCCTCCTGATGCGCCTGCGCCAGCCACTCTGCCGGTGCCGGCGTCGCGGAGCGCAGCACCCTGTCCCCTCCGATGAAATCCCGCCCGGAGGCCTTGAGCCCCACGTCCAGCCGATCCGCCACCAGAGCCACGCTGAGCACGCAGGCGACGCTCAGCGCCAGCGCCAGCACAAACCAGCGCAGCTCGCCGCTGAACCCTTCCCGGCGCAGCAGCTTCAATCCCAGTCGCCACTGACTCATGACGCCTCCCTCACCGTCCATGCTGCTGCCAACGATCCCCTGGTGCAGCTCTGTCTCCACTGACTCATGACAGCTCTCCCACCCTGGCCGCCATGACAGCCTGTGCCTCCAGCCGCCCGGCTGACATCACCAGCTGCCGCTGGCAGCGCTGGGCCAGCTCATGGTCATGGGTCACCACCACCAGGGTGGTGTTGTGCTCGCGGTTGAGACGAAACAGCAGTTCGATCACCGTCTCCCCTGTCTTGCTGTCGAGGTTGCCGGTGGGCTCGTCCGCCAGCAGCAGGCTGGGGCGGGTCATGAAGGCACGGGCAATGGCGACCCGCTGCTGCTCGCCGCCGGAGAGGCGCGGCGGTAGGTGGTGCAACCGCTCTCCCAGACCGACCTGGGCCAGCAGCTCCCGGGCACGGGGCTCGCTGTCGGTCTCCCCCCGCAGCTCGGCCGGCAACATGACGTTTTCCAGGGCGCTCAGGGTGGGCAGCAGCAGGAACGACTGGAACACGAACCCCACCTGCTCGGCCCGCAGCCTGGCGCGTCCCTCCTCGTCCAGCCGGGTGAGGGAGTGGCCGAGGATCTCTATCTCGCCGCTGCTCGGCAGATCGAGACCGGCCAGCAAACCGAGCAGGGTGGACTTGCCGGAACCGGACGCACCGACCAGCGCCAGCGTCTCGCCGGTATTGACTTGCAGATCGATCCCTTCAAGGATGGTGAGGCTTTCCTGACCGAGGCGAACGGTTTTACCGAGCCCCCTGACGGCGATAATGGGCGTTGAACTCATCTTGGGTATCCTGTTTGCCTGAACCTGTAATGACAATAGAACGTGGGAGTTGACTGCATGATGCGTCTCTTGTTTGCCGTGAGTTGCCTGTGCTGCTGGGCAGCGTCCGTCCAGGCCCAGACCCTGCTGGTACTGGGCGACAGCCTGAGTGCCGGCTACCAGATGCAGGCCGAACAGAGCTGGCCTGCCCTGCTCAATGAAAAGTGGCAGCAGCAGGGGGGAGAACACACCCTCATCAATGCCAGCATCAGCGGTGAAACGACCCAGGGCGGCCTGGCCCGCCTGCCCGTTCTGCTCGAAACCCACAAACCGGACTGGGTGTTGATCGAACTCGGCGCCAACGACGGGCTGCGGGGCTTTGCTCCCGCCATCACCCGGGCCAACCTGACCAAGATGATCGAGCTCGCCCGGGCGCACCAGGCGAAGACGGTGCTGACCCAGATCCTGCTGCCCCGCAACTATGGGGCGCGCTATCTGCAACAGTTCGAGCAGATCTTCCCGGATCTTGCGAAGGCCAACGACCTACCGCTGATGCCCTTCTTTCTGGATGATATTGTGCTGCGCCCTGAACTCATGATGAACGATGGACTGCACCCGACGGCCACCGCCCAGCCCCGGATCCGCGACAAGGTCGCCCGCTTTGTCGAGCCTCTGCTGACTCAGTAGCCCGGTGGCCGGGCCCCTGGCCCTTCCCCTTGCCCAGCAAAAAGCCCCCGCATGGCGCCAATGCTGTTCAGATAAGCACTTTTTTGACTGATTATTCATAAATTGGATTTGAGTTGAGGGGGCAAGGCTGTGT
>NZ_JAPDBQ010000143.1:0-10812 GCF_027705325.1 Aeromonas sp. QDB18 | reverse complement strand
GGTGTGTTTGGAGACAGCCAGTTTACCAGCACCCTGTCTGTCAACTTCCACTTCCCCAAGATCCCGCGAAGAACCTTATGTTTTGCCGCTTCTTGGTGATCGGCTGGTAGTACTTGAATCGCCAGCTCTTGCATGTGGCGGTGACGACGAGGGAAAGCCCCAGAGTGTCGGCGTGAGTGCCTTCTTTGGCGTTGGCAACCTTGGTTGCAGTGAGTGGGGCTTTCGTCTTCATTGTCTCAGCTCGCTGTTGGTACCATCGGATCGGATGGCACCAACAATGGTACCAATTTGGCTGGATGGTACCAGTTCTTATTGTACTGTATTGGACAACTTAAACAGGTTAACTTCAGGAGTGATGCGGCTTTGCTGGCTGTTTTAGTTAGTTATCAAATGATTATGGGGAGGCGATGATAACGTCATGATGAGTACATCCCGTACCCTGCCAGAGACGGTGGGATGGGTCAGACAGGAGGGGTTGGCGCTGAACCTCCCCACCGACAGGCTGGCCTTTCTGATAGCGATCAAGACGCTCTCCGAGGACGAGTCTGATCTCTCGGAGGCCGCGCTGCACGATGCCTTTGGCTATGTCAGCAGTGCCTTCGGCCAGATGGACGAGACCCTCACCGGTCGCGCCAACAACGCCATCAACGATCTCATTCGTCAGCAACTGCTGTCGCGTTTCACCACCGACATGGTGGCGGGGGAGAGCCTCTACCGCCTGTCGCGCCTTGGCATGAGCATCGTCGATTTCTTCATGGATCAGCGCCAGGTGGACTCCATCAAGCTCTCCATCCTGCTCGAGCACCTGGCGGCCGAGCTCGACACCGCCCGCAAGGCGGCGCTCGAGACCAACACCCGGGAGCAGTGGGACGCCGAGGTGCTGCCGCGTCTCTCCTTCTCCCTGGAAGAGACGCTCGGGCGCATCGATCTCACCCAGCGCGCCATGGACGAGCAGCAAAACCAGGTCAAGAGCGAGATCGCGGCCCTGCTGACCCAGAACTGGGTCGATGCCATCCACAGCTGCGAGAAGCTCCTGCACGAGACCGGCCAGACCCTGCGCGAGTTGCAGGACACCCTGGACGCCGCCGGCCACCGCCTGCAGGCGGGGCTGCTCAACATTCAGGAAGCGGCCCAGGGGCGCGATGATCTGTTCCACGTCGAGGAGCTGACCCACGCCCTGCAGGGGCGTCTGGATGTCATCACCGCCTGGGGCCAGCAGTGCATCGAGCTCTGGTCCCGTTATGACAGGCACGTCCACAAGTTCATCCGCAACGCCATCGACATGGACAAGAACCGCGCCTTCAGCCAGCGGCTGCGGGAATCCATCCGCAACTTCGAGCAGCACAGCTGGTTGTTGCGGGTGGCCGAAGAGCCCCGTTTGCTGGAGCTGCGGGATGAAACCATCGCCATCCACGACGAGGAGGTGACCGGCGAGGTGCCCCTCGAGATGGAGTACGTAGAGATGGTGGACATCAACCAGGAGCTGGCGGAGCGCATCGAGCGCTACCTGGCCCGCTATCCGGAGCAGGGAGATCGGCTGGATCTTGCCGACGTGCTGCGGGAATACCTGCTGGACTACCCGGCCCATGCCCACTTCGACGTGGCGCGCCTCCTGATCGATCAGGCCGTGCGTCTCGGCCATGCCAGCGGTGAGCGCGAGCACCACCGCCAACCCGCATGGAAACCCATCAACCAAGCTGGATCCAAGGTTCAGGCCTATGTCATCGATCAATACTGAATTCCCCTTGCCCCTGCGCCTCGCAGAGGCCATCGCCAACCCCTTGTTTCCGCGCATCGACACCGCCCTGCGCTCCGGTCGCCACATCAGTGCCGACGAATTCGAGCAGCACTCTGCCCTGGTGGAGTACCACCAGGAGCTGGAGATCTTCTACGGCCGCTATCAGGTGGAACTCATCAAGGCGCCGG
This sequence comes from Aeromonas sp. QDB18, assembly GCF_027705325.1. Classification (NCBI taxonomy): domain Bacteria; kingdom Pseudomonadati; phylum Pseudomonadota; class Gammaproteobacteria; order Aeromonadales; family Aeromonadaceae; genus Aeromonas; species Aeromonas sp. QDB18. The sequence continues at coordinate 8,886 of NZ_JAPDBQ010000143.1, read as the reverse complement.
AAGGCTTCTTCTACCTGCGTCCGCGCCCGAGCGCCGACATCGGAACAACAGTGCTATCTGAGCTCGATATGCTGGTGGGCAAGGTGCTCTGCTATCTGTTCCTGAGCCCGGATCGCCTCGCCTCTGAAGGGGTGTTCGCCATGAGCGAGCTGCAAGAAGAGGTGCTGAGTCTGGCGGACGAGAAGCAACTGCTGCGCATGGTCAACAGCCGCTCCGGCGGCACGGATCTGGACAAGAAGAAGCTGCTCGAGAAGATCCGCACCTCCATGCGTCGCCTCAAGCGCCTCGGGATGATCACCCCCCTTGGCAACAGCGACAAATTCCGGGTCAACGAGTCCGTGTTCCGCTTCGCCGCCGATGTGCGCTCCGACGAGGATCCCCGCGCGGTGCAACTGCGGATGATCCAGGAAGGGGAGGCCATTTTCCACGATGACGAGATGCCGAGCAGCGATTCCCTGTTCGAGGATATCGAAGAGGATCTGGACGAAGAGCAGCTGGAGCTGGAGGTGGAAGATGATCTGCAACGTTAATGTGCCGGCACTGATGGTGTCTGCCGGTTTGATGGAGAGTGTGGCGTGAGAGGCAAATTCAAATCCCTGACCATGGTCAACTGGAACGGCTTCTTCGCCCGCACCTTCGATCTCGACCAGCTGGTCACGACCCTGTCCGGCGGCAACGGCGCGGGCAAGTCCACCACCATGGCGGCCTTTATCGCGGCCCTCATTCCCGACCAGTCCCTGCTTCACTTCCGTAATACCACTGAAGCGGGTTCCAGCAGTGCCTCCCGCGACAAGGGGCTCTACGGCAAGCTGCAGCGCGGCCACTGCTATTCGTTGCTGGAAGTGATGAACAGCCGCGAGCAGCGGATCTGGGTCGGTGTGCACCTCGAACAGGTGGCCAACCGTGACAACAAGGTCAACATCACCCCGTTCGCCCTGGTGGATGTGCCCGAGCACCTGGCGCCCACGGATCTGCTGCTGGAGAAGCTCGACGACGGCAAGGGCCGGGTACGTGCCTTCGCCGATCTGAAGGGGGCGGCAGCGGAGCTTGGCGCCATCAAGGTCGCCAAGTTCAATACGGTGACCGATTATCACAACTTCATGTTCGAGTTCGGCATCACCCCGAAGAAGCTGCGGGATCAAAAGGATCGCGGCAAGTTCTATCGCCTGATCGAAGCCTCCCTCTACGGCGGTATTTCGTCTTCCATCAGCCGCTCCTTGCGTGAATACCTGCTGCCGGAGAACTCCGGGGTGCGCAAGGCGTTCCAGGACATGGAGGCGGCCATCTACGAGAACCGCCGCACCCTGGAAGCCATCAAGGAGACCCAGGGTCAGCGGGATCTCTTCAAGAACCTCATCACCGAGACCACCCACTATGTGGCCGCGGAGTATGTGCGGGGCGCCGCCGAGAAGAGCCGCCTCTCCGAGCTGGCCCTCAAAGCACGCTCTGAGCTCGCCGGCAAGCGTCGTCTGCTGGCCGAGGAGAAGCAGCGCGCCATCTATCTGGCGGACGAGGTGGATCAGCTCACCAACCGCGAGAAGCTCCTGACCGACGAGCTGGAGTCCGCCGCCGAGCACCTGGCCAAGGTGATGGCGGCCGTGGCGCTGCAAAAGAAGATTGCCCTCTATCGCGCCGATCTGGCGGAGCTCAACGACAAGCTGGAGCAGCAGCAGGCGGTGGTGGAAGAGATCCACGGCCAGTTGCTGGAAGTGGAAAAGCGCAAGGAGCTGGCCCAGGCAGAGGTGGACAGCCTCAAGACCCAGCTGGCCGACTACCAGCAGGCGCTCGATATCCAGCAGACCCGCGCCATCCAGTACCGTCAGGCGGTGCAGGCCCTGGAAAACGCCCGCGAGCAGTGCGAGCTGCCGGGGCTGACCGCCGAACAGGCGAGCGACACCCTGCATCAGTTCCGCGCAGCTGAGCAGAGCTTGACCAGCCGGGTGCTGGGGGCCGAGCAGCAGTTGGCGCTGGCCAAGGCGGCGGTGGCCGAACACGAAGCGGCGCTGGCGCTGCTGCTCAGCATCGCCCCCGAGACAGTGCGCGAGGCTGCCTGGCCCACCGCGCAGGGGCTGCTCAAGCGCCACATCGAAGACAAGGCCCGCATTGCCCAGGGCCAGGGTCTGCGCGCCGCCCTGGCTCGCCTCGAGAAAGAGAGCGAAAGCCAGAAGACCCTCTTGCGGCTGCGAGACGAGCTGGCCCAGGCGTCTGGTCAGCACATTGCCAGCCAGGACGAGCTGGAGATCTTCCTCGAAGCCCAGCGCACCCGCCAGGAGGAGCTCTCCGAGCAGCAGGCAGAGGCCAATCAGCGCCGCGCCAGCCTCGAGCATCAGGGCACTCAGCTGGGTCGCGATATCGCGGAACTGACCAAGCTGGCCCCGCGCTGGCTCAAATCCTTTGAAAAACTCGAGCAACTGCGCGAGCAGAGTGGCTTGGCCTTGGCCACCGCCGAAGAACTCTCTTCCGGCATGCAGAGCGTGCTCGACAAGGAGCGGGAGTTCGAGCAGGAGAGCAACCGCATTCAGGGCCAGAAACAGGCGCTGGAGATGCAAATTCGCAACCTGCAGCTGGGTGCCGGCGAGGCGGATCCGCGTCTTGCCCGCATCGCCGAGCAGGTGGGGGGCGTGCTGCTCTCGGACGTCTATGACGACATCTCCATCGATGATGCCCCTTACTACTCCGCGCTCTACGGCCCGGCTCGCAGCGCCCTGGTGGTGCTCGACCTCGAAGGCGCCATCGAGCGGCTGAAAAAGCTGGAAGATTGCCCGGAAGATATCTACCTCATCCAGGGCAACCCCGACTCCTTTGACGAGGATCTGGTGGAAGCGGATGAGCTGGGGGACGCCGTGCTGGTGCGCACCAGCAAACGTCAGGTGCGCTTCTCCCGCTACCCCGAGCTGCCGCTGTTTGGCCGCGCCGCCCGGGAAAAACGGATCGAGCAGCTCGATCTTGAGCGGGAAAACCTCATCGAGGGCTACGCCAAGGCCGCCTTCGAGCAGCAGAAGTACCACCGTCTCTACGGCCACTTCCGCGACTTTATCGGCCAGCATCTGGATATCGCCTTCCGCCCGGACCCCGAAGCCGAGGTGCAGGCCAAGCAGCACGAGCAGCGCAAGCTGCAAGAAACCATCGCCGAGTGCGACAAGCAGCTGAGTGATGCCAAAGCCGCCGCCGCCCAGCTGACCCGCCATATCCAGCTGGTGCAGGGGATGCTGCCCTTTGCCCACCTGTTTGCCGAGGCAGACCTGGCGGCCCGCCTCGAGGCGGCTCACGCCGATGTGGAGGCCCTTAAAACAGCCGAAGCCTTTATCGCCAGGCACGGCAAGGCGCTGGAAAAACTGGAAACCATGGTGCAGGTGCTGCGCCAGGATCCCCAGGATCTGGCGGCCCTGCAGGCGGCCTTTGACGAGGTGAGCGACCTGCTGGCCGAGCAGAAGCGCCGTTGCTACGCCCTCGATCAGCTGGTGGCCCGTTTGCCGCACTTTGCCTATCAGGATGCGCAAGATCTGCTGGGCAAGGCCTCCGAGATGAGCGAGCGACTCAAAGAGAAGCTCAAGGCGGCAGAGCTTGCCGCCCGCACCGCCGGTGAGCAGCACAAGCAGATCACCCAGCGCCACACCGAGGCGCTGCAACTGCGCACGGCGCTCGATTCCAGCGCCTCGGCCAAGGGGCAGACCCTGGCGGAGTTCGAGCAGGAGCTGGCGGCCATGGGGCTGACCCTGTCGGATGACATGGAAGAGAAGGCCCGTGCCCACAAGAAAGAGATTGAAGAGCTGCTTATCCGCACCCGGACCCGCCGCACCAGCGCCGAGGCCCAGTTGCAGGTGTGCAAGCGCGAAATCGAGTCCCTTGGCGGTCGTCTCAAGCTCGAAGGCAAGGATTACTACAGCGCCCGCAAATCCCTGGTGGGTCACAAGGCGAGCTGGTCGCGGGTGGTGCGTCTGGCACGGGAGACCGACGTCGAGAAGCGTCTGAACAAGCGCGAGCTGGCGTACCTCGACAGCGACGAGTTGCGCTCCATGTCGGACAAGGCCCTCGGCGCCCTGCGGGTGGCGGTGGCCCACGACGAGGCCCTGCGCGATGCGCTGCGTCTGTCGGAAGGCAACCGCAGCACCGAGCAGAAGGTCGCCTTCTATGTGCAGGTCTACCGTTACCTGAAAGATCGCATCCGCAACGACATCATCCGCTCGGACGATCCGGTGGAAGCCATCGAGGAGATGGAGATCGAGCTGGCGCGCCTCGCCGACGAGCTCAAGCAGCGGGAAACCCATCTGTCCCTCTCCTCCCACGAGGTGGCGGCCAAGATCACCAACATCATCCGTCGGGAGCAGAACCGCATCCGGGTATTGAACCAGGGCCTGCAGAACATCGCCTTCGGTCTGGTGCGCGGGGTGCGTCTCAACGTCAATATCCGCGAGGCCCACACTCGCCTCCTGACCGCACTCGCCGATCAGAGCGCCATGCACAACGATCTTTTCGCCGACAAGGAGCTCAGCTTCTCCGAGGCCATGGCCAAGCTCTTCCAGCGTCTCAACCCGCAGGTGGAGCAGGGGGAGCGCAACTATCAGGTGATGGGGGACATGCTGCTCGACTATCGCAACTACCTGGAGCTGGAGATCGAGGTGCAGCGCGGGGCTGACGGCTGGCTGCGGGCCGAGAGCGGCGCCCTCTCCACCGGCGAGGCGATCGGCACCGGTCAGGCCATCCTCTTGATGGTGCTCATCAGCTGGGAGGAGGAGTCCCGCCGTCTGCGCGGCAAGGACATCGCTCCCTGCCGCCTGTTGTTCCTGGACGAAGCGGCACGGCTTGATGGCAAATCCATCGCCACCCTGTTCGAGCTGTGCGAGCGGCAGGACATGCAGCTCCTCATCGCGGCGCCGGAGAACATCAGCCCCGAGAAGGGCACCACCTACAAGCTCATCCGCAAGGTGCAGGGCAAGCACGAGCATGTGCATGTGGTGGGGCTGCGCGGCTTTGGCTTCGCCGATGACAAGCTCATCGCCTGACCCCTTCCCCTGACAGGGGCTGACGGAGCGATACGCAAAACGGGAGGCCTGGGCCTCCCGTTTTCCATGGGAAATATGAGAGAGTAGGCCCCTGTTAACGGAAGCCCGACTGGCGATGCTGGTCGCTCTGTCCCATCGAGGAAGCAACGCATGACGACGCGACAAAAAGGGCTGCTGGCCTCCCTGTGCCTGCTGCTGGCGGCCTGCAGCAGCCAGCCTGATGCAGGCAGTGCGGGCAACTGGCGAGGCTATAGCGAGACGGGGCTCGCCTCCTATTACGCCGATCGCTACCACAACAAACGCACTGCCAGCGGGGAGCCTTACCAGCGCCACGCCAACACCGCCGCCCACATGACACTGCCCTTTGGCGCTCTGGTGAGGGTCACCAACATGGCCAACGACAAGAGCGTGGTGGTGCGGGTCAACGACAGGGGCAATTTCCCTCGCGGGCGCATCATCGATCTCTCCAGGGCGGCGTTCAGCGCCATCGGCAACCCCCGATCCGGGCTTATCAAGATCAGGATTGAGGTGCTCTAGTCACCGGGTCTGCATGTGCCGGTGCCCCTCCATACCCGGGCCGCTGGAAGAGGGCATTTCCCAGTGATCGCGGGCCATCTTCTTCATTCCATTGGTGAGGTCGCCAACGCGACTTCCCATTTTCCGGTGTGCCATTAAGATAGCCAAACGAAAAACAGGGTGTCTTTGCCATCTGGCGGCAACCGGGCATGGCATGGTGTGTGAGACACCCTTTCAACCCCCTGCCCATGTTTCGCCGCTAAGGCGCAGGCTATAAAGAGAGACGTCATTCACAGGGAGGATCAGAACATGACTGACAAGCGTGCCATTCAGGCAACGGCCATCCCCGAGCACAAGGCAAAGTCCCTCTATCCGGAGCCCTTTGCCTCCCTGGTCAAGCACCGCACTCGGCGCAGGCTGGGGGATCATTTCGGCCTCGCCAATTTCGGGGTCAACCTGACGACCCTGGCACCGGGGGCCATCTCGGCGCTCAAGCACCATCACGGCCTGCAGGACGAGTTCGTCTATGTACTCTCGGGCAATCCCACCCTGCGCCACGGGGAGGAGGAGTACCGGATGTCGCCGGGGGAGTGCATCGGCTTCAAGGGGGGCAGCGGCCTGGCCCACCAGTTGCTCAACCACGGTGAGGTGGACGCCGTCTATCTCGAGGTGGGGGACAGGCTGCCAGGGGATACCGTCGACTATCCCGACGACGATCTGGCCCTGGTACAGGGGGCCGATGGTGCCTGGTCAGCCAGACACAAGGATGGCAGCCCCTACTAGGGGGGCCTCTTCGCGCAATGAGAGAGACCTCCATGGTGTTCAGCCCCTTTTCTGCTGTCAGGGCAGAGGATTTTCTGCCGCTGCTCAACGACGAGACGCTGCGAAAGCACCTGATCCCTCACCCGCTTTTCGATGTGGCCGGGGTGCGCGACTGGATGGCGTACAAGCTGGGAATTGACGCCCGGCCAGGTTGCCGCGTGCGCGCCATCTTCCTCGACGGCACCCTGGCGGGGTGGTGCGGTATCCAGCCCGATGACGAGGGGGTGGAGCTTGCCATCGTGCTCGCCAAGGCCGGCTGGGGAAGCGGCGTGGCGATTTTCAACGAGATGATGGGGTGGGCGAGGGAGCTTGGCCATCGGACGATACTCTTTCACTTGCTGGATACCCGCCCGCCTTATCTGTCCCTCGCCAGACGGGCCATCTGGGTGAGGAAAACGCGCCTGGGCGAACACCCTTTCACCACCTATTGCCTTGACGTTGAACGTTGGTCTGCAGGCCCTTAGCCTGGACCAGGGGGCCGCAAGCCGTGCCGCCTCCTGGCGGGTCCCGTTGCCACCCTTTGCGCCATGATCCCTCCCGCTCGTTTGTTCCTCCGTGCACGGCGTGGTTATCCACCCCGTTGAACACAGTGTTCATTCTGCCCCCCTATATGGCCCCCACCGTCCTGCCTACACTGGGCAACGTCTGATGGGGGCGCATCCGGCAGTATAAATCGCTGTCCAAGTTGCACTCTCTGGCGTGTTGACGATGTACAACGGAGAAAACTGGATGAAAAAAGAGACAGACAAACTGGTATCGATCGCGGTGCTCAAGGCCCGTGACGGCATGGGAGAGCGCCTTCGCGATGCCCTGCTTACCTTGATTGGCCCCACTCGCCAAGAGCCAGGCAACCTCGATTACGTGCTGTTCGAGTTGAAGGATGAACCCGGTACCTTCTACATGCGGGAAGCCTTCGTGAGTCAGGCCGCCCTGGATGCCCACTGTGAGACCGCGTATTTCCAGGCTTTCGCCCACCAGGCGGACGAGCTGCTGGCCGAACCCCTTCGACTTGTCTTCATGGAAGAAGTGAGCCCCTGATCCTTGCCGCAGAGCCCGATGATCCCCTCATCGGGCTTTTTGCCTTCAGCCTCGCTCCCGGCAATCGCATCTACCTGCTCGGCTGTGTGGCCATGGCCCTGAACCCCATCCTGATCAAGCGCTGCTACCGGGGGAGTCCTTCCTCCACCTGACCGGCTGGACCCTCATCTGCGCCACTGTGCTGCTCACCGGCATGCTGACCGGGGAGACAGTACACTGGGAACAGGTAGGCTGGGGGGTAGAAGGTGTGCTGCTGACCATGGTGCTCCTGCCCCTTCATGCTGGCAAACGGGGGGCTGTCTGAGGGGCCGCCTGTGGCCCTGATCAACCAGGGAGTGCGTCATGAGAAGAACCCTGATCCTGGTACGCCATGGCAAGTCGAGCTGGGAAGACGCGTCTTTGTCTGACCGCGCTCGTCCGCTGGCTGCGCGCGGGCTGCGCGATGCGCCCCTGATGGGGGCTCGTCTGGCGCACCTTGGGGTGAAGCCCGATCTCATCCTCTCGAGCCCCGCCTGCCGGGCCCTGACGACCGCCCGGCTGCTTGCCGGGGAGCTGGGTTATTCCCCGGACCGCATCGTCATCGACGAGGGCCTCTACGAGAGCGATGCCGGGACCCTTCTCGGGGTGGTGGGGGCGCTTTCAGATGATCTCGCCTGCGTACTGCTGGTGGGTCATGATCCTGCCTTCACCGACCTGGCTCATGGCTTTTCCTCCGGTATCACTCGCATGCCGACCTGTGCCGTCGCCCGCTTCATCTTCGACGCCCCCTCCTGGTCGGCGCTCCCGTCCTGCTCGCCGGTGGTGGCCGTGCTGGACTTCCCGAAGAAGAGGTAGGGGGGCGTCGGTTGCAGGCATGCAGAAACGACAAGGGGAGCCGCGGCTCCCCTTGTCGTGATGGTGACGGGGTCATTTGGCCGCGATGGGCCCCTTGGTGCCCGCATCGTTGTCGACCCAGCCATCTTCTCCCTTGAGGCGGCGATCCCCCTGGATGGTGTAGATGACCATGCCCTCCTTGAACACCAGGGCGCCGTCGGATTTCCTGGTACTGACCTGCTTGTCGTTGACCCACACCTGATCCTTGTCATCGATGCGGATGTTCGCGACCGTGGCGCCCGTCTCGGGGAAGGTGGCGACCCCGTTGCCGGCGTAGGGGCTGGCGCTGGCCGCTGCGGGGGCGGCGCCAAATCCGGCGGCGGCGTTCTCGGCCTTGCTCTTGTTGATGTCACAGCCGCTGAGCTCGCTCACCTGGGTACAGCCTGAGCGCTCCAGCTTCTGCTCATAGCTCATGTTCAATCCGCCGTCGGCGGCCGGGGCGGCGGTGCCAAATCCTGCCTTGGCGTTTTCCGCCTTGCTCTTGTGAATATCGCAGCCCTGGGCTTCGGTCACCTGGGTGCAGCCGGAGCGTTCCAGCTGTTCGGCGTATTTGTGGTTGTTGACATCCTCCCCCACCTTAGCGCTTCGCGTCACAGGAGGGGGATTCCCATTACTGGGTGATAGCTGCTCGCGC
>NZ_JAPDBQ010000142.1:0-10831 GCF_027705325.1 Aeromonas sp. QDB18 | reverse complement strand
CTCTGCTGTCTGAATGAACAATATTTGTTCGAATGTATGGGGTTGTTCAAAGTATAAACACTGATGCGTCAGCCCTGACCAGATCTGTGTGCTGTTCGATTCCATCATGCGGGGATATCCGATTAACTCCTTCATGATGTGGGAGGTGAACAGCGCTGAAATCAAGAACGACTACAAGTTTTATGAGTTCCTGAAGTGCTACTGCCAGCGCTTCAGTGAGGAGAATCCGCATAAGCCGACCACTGCCAGTTATAAAAACTTCAAGGCCATCATCGACGGCCAGCAGCGCCTTACCTCATTGTATATTGGCTTATGTGGCACTTATGCTTACAAGCAACCACGGGTGTGGTGGCCGACAACTCGGGATGACAAGCTGCTGCCGCCACGCAAGTTGTACCTCGACTTGGCACAGGCTGTCGACTCGCAAGACAACGAATCACTGATGCATTACAACTTTAAATTTCTGACCGACGCCCAGTACAAGAGCGCCTTGGCGGCATCGGATAGTAAGCATCACTGGTTTTGCCTGCATGACATCCTCAAGATGCCGCAGGTTGATGGTGGCAACCATATCTGGAACAAGGTGACCAAGCCTTACCTGGAAGCCCATAACTTGCAGGCGAATGAGTTTGCTGCTGACACCTTGGGTCAGTTGTATGACGTCATCCGTTCGCAGCGTATTGTTCATTACTTCAATGAGAGCAGTCAGGAAATAGACCACGTGCTGGATGTGTTTATCCGCACCAACAGTGGTGGTACCAAGCTGGACTTTTCTGATCTGTTGATGTCGATTGCGGTAGCAAACTGGGATGGTGACTTCCGTCAGGATGTGGATGGGCTGATTCGTCAGATTCATCAAAGCGCCGATATTGGTTTCTACATGGATCGCGACTGGGTGCTCAAAGCCTGCCTGGTGCTTATCGGTGCGGACGTGCGGTTTAAAGTGAAAAATTTCAGTGCCGAGCAGGTTCGCCAGATCCAGGACGCATGGTCTGAAATACGTGACTGCATACTGGAAACACTGCGGCTGATCCGCCGCATGGGCATTAACTCCCAATCGCTGACATCCAAAAATGCGGTGATCCCGATTTGTTACTACCTGTACAAAAAGCAGGTTGGCAATGGATCTCTCTTCAAGAGCATAAACAATCTTTCCAAGCATAATGAGCAGCGAGACCTGATCAGTCGCTGGTTTTATATGGCGCTGCTTAAAGGGGTATTTGGTGGGCAAGCAGATACCATCCTGAAATCGATGCGTGATGTGCTGGATCAGCATATGGACGAGCAGTACTTCCCATTGCAGCAGGTGGTGGAGCGATACACGGCAACCAACAAGGATTTGCGGTTTGATGATGAATACATGGAGAGCGTGCTGAATATTGAGCATGGCGAAGGGCGCTGCCGTGCACTGCTGCATTTGTTGTTCCCGGAAATGAATGCAACGGAAGTATTTCATATTGATCACTTGCACCCACGTAGTCACTTTGACAAGAAGCGTTTGGCTAAAGTTGATGCCCTTCTCAATAATTCTGAGCTAATGGAGTTTTATGCAGATTCCAGCCATTGGAACACTATTGCCAATCTTCATCTGCTGAATGACTCCCAGAACCTGAGTAAGTCTGATCGGCCACTGAAGGAGTGGCTTGAGGACTCTTCTGTTCATCTGACAGCTGCAAACCTGCTGGTAGAGGGTGTCGATCTGGGCTTTGAGGCTTTTCCGGAATTTTTTGCCGCGCGCAGGGCCGCGCTTAAAGAACGGCTGAAAAGTCGTGTGTATATTTCGCAGTCTATCCCGGCTGAGCCGGAGCCTGAAGATCAGGATGAGGAAGTGGTTGAGGATGTTTTGGCATGATTAGTCAGATTGAGCGTGCGCTGGTGAAGCTCTTCGACCGGCACAGGATCGTCTTTTGGTACGACGCCAAGCAGGAGTTGCGTGGTGACTTCGAGGCGCTGCAGCTACCGGGCGTCGAGAAGCTTACGCTTGCTAACAACGAATACGGCATCAAATACAAACTGCTCCGTGAGCAACCGGAACAGAAATTCCTGCTCTACCGTGAAGGCCCTCAGCCTGCCGATCTGGATAACTGGCTACTGGATGTGCAGCTGGCCCACGGCGAGTTCCGCACCGACCAGGTAGCCATCTGGCTGTCCGAACTTGAGCTTGGCCTAGAGTTCACAGACGTGGTGCAGGCCCACGCAGAGTTTTTCCTGGCGGCCAAGCGTAAGGATGCCCTCAAAAAGCAGCTTAAGCCTGACGATAGTGCCGGACAGATTCGCCTGAAGATGCTGGCGGTATGCACCGGCAGCGAACCGCGTATGGACGCGGTGGTAGAAAACCTGCTGCAGGAGCTGGCAGACGGCCGGGATGAAAAGATCAAGCTGGTCGGCCGCTGCAGCCTGGACGATTTCCTCTGGGAGCAGATGACCCGCTGCTATGGCTACAAGTCCGACGAGCCGGGCATCCGTGATTTTGCCATTGAGCTGTTTAAGTCCTGCTACGCGATGACCGTGGGTGGAGGGGGCACTGACGGCCGGGTGAAACTGACCGGCGATGCCCTGGTATTCCTCAAGCGCTGGAAGGACAGCCGCCAGTTCGAAGAGGGCTTTGAGATCCTCTCGGGGGAGTGTGCCGAGGTGCTCGGGATTGAGCAGGATTTGGCCAAACGGGATTTCCGCGAGTTGATCGAGTTGGATTATTTCCACCTGATCGACCAGAAGATCATCAGCGACCTGGTGCGGGCGGTGGCAGCTCGCACGGCCTCCAGCGGTGATGTGGCGATCTGGGTTCGCCAGCGGCGGCAAGGCCACTGGTATCGCGAATACCGGCATATGTACGAGGCGATCGATTACGCCGCCCGGTTCACCCACGCTCTGGGCGAGGCCAAGCTCGATATGGACAGCTTAGCTGACGGTGTGCAGCGCTACAGCCGCTTTTGGTATCAGCTCGATCAGCTCTACCGCAAGTTCACCTACCATGTACGTATGTCGGGACAGACGTCGCTGATGGGCAGCCTGACCGAGCAGATCGAAAACCTCTACTCCAACAACTACCTTCTGAAGCTGGGCGACCGTTTCCAGAGCTTCGTGGATTCAGCATCGAAGTGGGAAGCCTTTCCAGTGCGCCAGCAGAAGGCGTTTTTCGAGCACTGGGTCCGGCCATACCTGCGCAAGGACAACAAGGTCTGCGTTATCATCTCCGATGCCATGCGCTTTGAGATCGGCGATGAACTGCTGGGCCTGATCCGCCAGGAAGACCGCTACAAAGCCGAATTAGAACCGATGCTTTCGATGCTACCCAGCTACACCCAACTTGGCATGGCGGCGCTTCTGCCCAACAAGGCATTGGCGATTGCCGACAATGAAACCGGCACCGTGCTAGTGGATGGGCAAAGCTCTCTGGGAACGACCAACCGGACCAAGATTTTACGTGCAGCCTTGCATGACAGAGGTGAAGCGATCACGGCTGAAGACTTTATGCAGCTGGATCGCGATGGCAGCAGAGAGTTATTGAAAAATAATGATGTGCTCTACATCTATCACAACCGAATCGACCATACCGGCGACAAGATGCATTCCGAGGGACAAGCGTTTGAGGCAGTAGAAGAAACGCTGGGCGATATCGTCAGGCTGGTGAAGAAACTGACCGCGGCGAATGCGAACAATATTCTGGTCACCGCCGATCATGGTTTCATCTACCAGCATAGACCGCTGGACGAGAGCGATTTTGCCAGTGATGAGGTTAAGGGTGAGGTGATTCTGTACCGTGACAGGCGTTTCGTGCTCGGCAAGGGGCTTGCTGAGTCGCCCAGTCTGCACAGCTTTTCGTCTGAACAACTGGGACTTACCGGTGAGGTGGCGGTACAGACCCCCAAATCGATTAACCGTCTGCGCCTGAAGGGCTCCGGCAGCCGCTTTGTGCATGGCGGCGCGTCGTTGCAGGAGGTGGTAATCCCGGTGCTAAAAATCAACAAGAAGCGCCAGAGCGATGTTACCGCCGTCGAGGTGGACATTCTGCGCGGAGCCAGCTCGGTGATCACCTCCGGACAACTGGCGGTGACCCTGTACCAGGCCGGACCGGTGACGGACAAGATACAGCCACGTGTGCTGCGAGCGGGCATCTACACCGAGGCAGGCGAGCTGATCTCCGACAGGCACGACCTGATCTTTGATCTCCACTCGGACAATCCACGGGAGCGGGAGCTACAGGTGCGCTTTGTGCTGACCCGCAAGGCCGATGAGGCCAATGGCCAGGAGGTTATTCTTCGGCTGGAGGAAAAACACACCGGGACTTCACATTACAAAGAATACAAGTCGCTCCGGTACTTGATGCGGCGCTCATTTACCAGCGACTTCGACTTTTAAAGGACGGGTGATCGATGAACGAACTTGACCAAAAAATCAACACACACTTCCCGGGGCTCGTTGTCCGTAAGGATCTCGTCAAGACGGTCAAGGGTAACGCCATCGTTCCCTCCTATGTGCTGGAATACCTGCTGGGCCAGTATTGCGCCACCAGCGATGAGCCGACCATTCAGACCGGAATTGAGACGGTCAAGGAGATCCTTGCCAAGCACTATGTTCACCGGAATGAAGCCGGGTTGGTCCGCTCGAACATCAAGGAAAAGGGGCGATACAAGATCATCGACAAGATCAGTGTCGATCTGAACGACAAGAAGGATGTCTATCAGGCGCAGTTCTCCAATCTGGGCATCAAAGAGGTCCTTGTTGATTCCGTAACGGTGAAAAAGCACCCCAAGCTCCTGGTTGGTGGCGTGTGGTGTATTGCTGATCTGGAATATGAGTTTACCGATGACACAAGCATCAGCCCCTGGATTTTGTCGACTCTCAAGCCGATCCAGCTCTCCCATTTCGATTTCGACGGTTACGTTAAGGCCCGCAAACAATTTACTACTGATGAATGGATCGACCTGCTGGTGCAAAGTATCGGCTTTAACCCGCAGATGTTTGGCAAGCGCAGCAAGCTAACCCAATTGGTCCGTCTGATCCCGTTTTGTGAGCGCAACTACAACCTGATTGAACTTGGCCCCAAAGGGACCGGAAAATCGCACATCTACTCGGAGTTCTCGCCGCATGGCATCCTGATCTCGGGCGGTGAGGTCACGGTTCCCAAGCTGTTCGTGAACAACTCTTCCGGAAAGATTGGCTTGGTCGGCTACTGGGATTGCGTCGCCTTCGATGAGTTTGCCGGAAAGCAAAAGCGCGTGGACAAGGCCTTGGTTGACATCATGAAGAACTACATGGCCAACAAGTCTTTCTCGCGAGGCGTCGAGACCCTGGGCGCGGAGGCTTCCATGGTGTTCGTGGGCAACACCCAGCACACCGTGCCCTACATGCTCAAGCACTCTGATCTGTTTTGCGAGCTACCCGACAAGTTCTACGATTCCGCGTTTCTGGACCGCATCCACTTCTACATCCCTGGCTGGGAGGTCGACATCATCCGGGGTGAGATGTTCTCCAGTGGTTACGGCTTCGTGGTGGACTATCTGGCTGAAATCCTTCGCTCGCTGCGCAATCACGATTACTCGGACCGTTACAAGGAACACTTCTCTCTCTCTTCCGATATTTCGACGCGGGACCGCGATGGTATCAACAAGACATTTTCCGGCTTGATGAAGATTCTTTTCCCGCAGGGGGAGGCGACTGAAGAAGAGGTCGAAGAACTGCTGCGGTTTGCGATTGAAGGTCGCAAGCGCGTCAAAGACCAACTGATGCGCATCGACTCCACCTACGGCAAGGTCCGCTTTACCTATCACGACAGCGATGGCCAAGCCAAGCCTGTCACCACGCTCGAAGAGGAGGAATACCCCGGCTACTACCACAAGACCATCGCCGAGGGTAAAGACGGAGAAATCGTAGAGGCCGCGCAACCGGATTTGCCAAAAGGTCCATCTGAGCCCCTTGTTCTGACCGAGCCAGTTCTCAAGGAAAAACACCTCGCATTCCAGGAGAACCAGAAGGGCCTCTCATTCGATACGCTGCTCGGCCCTTATCTCAAGGGCGCGACAGCAATCACTGTCACCGATCCGTATATCCGCTTGTTCTACCAGGTGCGTAACTTCATGGAGTTTCTGGAGACCGTGGTCAAGCACAAGGCTCCGGATGAGGAGGTCTCAGTGCATCTGGTGACGACGGAAGACGAGTTCAAAGGCGAACAGCAGAAGGAGAACTTCGAGAAGATGGAGGCGTCCGCCAGTGCGGTAGGTATCAACTTCACCTGGGCGTTCGACGGCACCGGCACGATCCATGCCCGCCACATCGTGACCGACCATGGCTGGAAAATCTCCCTGGATCGCGGCCTAGACATCTTCCAGCACTACGAGATGAACGATGCGTTCAGCTTCGTCAATCGTTTGCAGCAATTCAGGCCTTGTAAGGCGTTTGAAGTGACGTTTATTAAAGCCGGAGAACTTGACTATGGTCATTGAGTAGATAAACAACATTTAAAGCTTTTTTTTACAACCACCAAAAGCAATAAATTCGCGAAATTGAGAAATTTTAGGTTTAATTTTGCTCAACTAAATCGGAAATCAAGTAGTCACAAGCTGCTTCTACTCATACCTATCAATCAGCATCAAAAAATGAACAGGGTTAGCTGGCTGATTTCATACTTTGTTTGAATCGGTAGGCATCGTTCATTTTGTCGATGATCTCGCCGGGATGGAGATACCACACCGCTGCTATCTTCTCATCAGTGTCGTTGTGCTTCCTTCCAACGGAAATAGCCCCTCATACCGAGGGGCTGGCTGTGGGGCATGCGCAGGTTATCATGGCTCAGGTATGGCTACCCCAATCCGGTGCATTATTGCTGCCGTGGTTGACGTAGGCTCCGACAATCACCCGTTGCCACTCACCGACCGGTTGACCTGATGCATTACAGGCACTGCGAAAGCGGGCGAAGTTAATCTCACGTGGCAGGTGTTCACGCATATCGCGGGGACTGACAAAGAACGTTGTCTTGTGCAGCACCGGGTTGGGCGCTACCAGTGGCCCGCCAATACGTCGCCCCTCCACATCGTGGGCATAGGCAAAGCCCGGCAGCATTAACAGCTGACTGACCAGCTTGGCGAGTCCTGAGTGGGCACACATGGCCTCCGCTACGGCGGCCTGGCTAAAGCTGCATATTCCGGTCGAAAATGAACACCTATTCCGGTTTAAAATGAACGCTGATTCCGGCTTGCGTGTACACCGATTCCAGACACCGCAGAGCACGTACTCTGATGTCAGATGAACCGTCCTGTTCCAACGTCTTGGGTCCACAACTGCCGCGCTGCGCTTGGCTGCTGGCTTGTTCGGTGAGTCGAAAAGATGCCTCCCCTCAAAGCTCAGCTTCTGCTCGAAGAATCCCTGTCCGCATACTTTCCGGAAATGGTGTTCACAGATTCCGGAATCACTGTTCAACTTCACCGGAATACGCAAAAGCTGTCGGTGAACTCAATCATGGCGTTCTCCTTTGATTCTAAATGTGCGGAGGAAGGTGAGAGATTTACAGGTGTGACAGGGGTAAAGAGCGTTACAACACGCCCCGTTCGACCAGCGACACCACTCCCTCAGTACCGACCACCAGATGATCCAAAATCCGGATATCCACCAGTGCCAGGGCATCCTGTAGGCGCTGGGTTATTTCTATATCTGCCCGGCTGGGTTCCGGGTATCCCGACGGGTGGTTATGCACCAGCATCAGGGCGGCAGCATTGTGGTGCAGTGCCCGCTTGACGACATCGCGGGGGTAGACGGTCGCAGCGGACAGGGTGCCAAGGAACAGCTCTTCGTAGGCCAGGATCCGGTGTTGGTTATCGAGGAACAGTGCCGCAAAAACTTCGCGATCCCGTGTTTGCAGCAGCCCTTGCAGGGCTTGATGGGCCACGTGTTTATCGGTAATAGCTTCTCCCTTGGCCAGTTTCTGCCGGGCAACAGCTTGGGCGATGGTGAGCAGGTCATCGTCGGTGACAAGGTCAGTCACCCGGTAGGTGCCGGGTTGCTCCCCGGCGGTGAGTTTTTGATGCAACATGATTAGGCTCCATACGCCATCGCCCCACCACGTTGGATGCGGCAGGGTAGGCGAAGTAGTTGGTTAATTGGTTACTGAATGGGGTGTGACCGCATGCTTGGTTGGCTGTGTTCAGGCCGCCAAGGTGTGCGGGGTGAAGTCGTGCAGCGGAATGTAGTCACTGGTGGCTAGTAGGATGCCGAACTGGGTTAGCCAGCAGTGATCCGGGTGATCGCACAGCCATTGCGCCAGTGCGTCGCCCCGTTCGTTTTCATAGCGCAGGTAGAGGGCGTAACCGGCCACCGGCAGGCCTTGGTCATGCACTGTTTCAATCTGACCATCGTGTTCAAGATAAGCCTCCAGCTCGATGGCGATCACGGAGTTAATCATCTTCGGTCTTCTTGTCAGGGATGGGGTCACTCTCCACGGCATAGCCGCGATGGATGCAGATGCGTTGCAGGTCAGCCAAGAAGCTTGCCAGCACCCGGGGTTGTTCGGTGAGCGGCACCGGCCCTGCTTGGCAACGCCAGAAACAGCGACGTTTGGGGTCAATGCAGATCTCATCCCTCGGCTGGCTCATGGTGCGCCAGTCGTCAGCATTGGTGAGGGAGAGCAGTTGCCACTGCACGCCAGACCAGCGCACTTGCAGGGTGACTGTGCGGGCTTGTGGGCTATCCGGTGTCAGGTGCAGCAGCCAACGCTGACCACTGCGAGTGGGGGTTAGCTTGGCGCTGGTGGCGACTCGTCCCAGCCACTGGCGTGAGTAGTGGGAGAGCGCTAATTCTTGGCTCATCGTAACCTCCTAATCTCCTGCGACCGTGACGCTGAAGCATTCCAACCGGCAGTAGGCAATAAAGTTGCTTTGCCAGATGTCGAACAATTCCCGCGCTTCGGCCAGCCGCAACGGTCCCCAGCCCAACATGGTGTGTTCCCCATCGAGGAAGTTGAAGTCGAGCTCCTTGCAGAGCTCGGCATCCTGGCCAAGCCCTTGGTAGCTAAAGTCGGTGACGTAATCGAATAGCCAACCATCAAGCCCACGGATCAAGCGGATCTCGACCGGGTGCACGCCGCCTTGCTCGGCGCTGTAGCCAGGGTTGCGAAAGTTGAAGGTCAGTTGGGTTAAGCACTCAAGATTGAGCTCGGTTTTAGCGATTTCCTGGTTGAGAAGAACCAGTAATGCTTGGGCTACGGGCAAGGCAAAGCCGTCCCGGAAAAAGGGAATGGTCATGGTGTTTCCTCATTGAGTTCCAGCAGGAGAGCACCCCTGCGTTTTGCTTTGAAGTGATGGATCAGTCGTTTAACCAATCCCATAGTTTGCTGACGCCATAGGCAGCGACAACGCCCACGGCAAGGGGGGCTAACAATGGGACTGTGGCAATACCGGTCACCGACACTACCGTTGCAGAGGCGGCACTACCACCAGCAGTCGTGGCCAGAGTGCTGGCAGCAAGCCCAGCCGTTGCACTGGTGGCCGCCTTACCCAACGTGTGACGAGCCACTTCGGTAGCTACCACTGTTGCTACAGCGGTCTGCAGCAGCTTGGGAGGATGCCTAACCCCTTCTATGCACCAAGTAACAAATTGCTCGCCACTGGCAAATGGTTGACCTTGCTCACCTTCACTCAATCGGGCGTAAGCCCGTGTCAGGCTTTCCTCTCGACTGAACAGACGTTGGGCATGGGGCTGGACCTCAATGGTGCAGTGCTGACTGAATTGCGCCAGCGAGGCCAGCGCCAGTTGGCCTGAGTGCTCTCCGGAAGGGGATGGTCGACAGTGAATGACCTGGTCATGGCCAACAAAGAGGCCGTGATGGTGGCCTTCAGGCTGTGGTGTTACCAAGTGATCGCCGATAATGAAATGTCGTGACATGGGGTGATGATCCTCATCAAGGGTTGGAAATGAAAAAGGGCGTCACCGTGATGGTGACGCCCTTTGGCTTTGTTTTTCTTAAGTGGGCTACTTGCCGCCCACGGTGATCTTCAGTGGTTGATGAAACTCGGGGGTGAAGGTTGATATTGGTAGCCGGGTGACCTGATTGTGAGCAAACACCTCGGTTGCCTGAATAATGGCGATGGACTTGGCTTGCTCAACCTGTCCGCAATCAACCTCCGTAAAGCCGCCACCATAACGAGTAGCGGAGCTCCCGCCGAAGGGTTCAACCTCCAGAGTTGATTCGGCCAGTGCTTTGCCCTTCTTGTCATTAAACTGCAGCGTGATATACAAATGACCAAACTCGTCTGCACCACCACTATCTAAAGAGAAGTGATACGCACAGACGCCTTGGTTGGCGTAGACGGTGTCGGTGTGTTGGATCGCGAGGTAGCGTTGTTCTTGCGCATTGCAGGCTAGGGCCGAAAATATCAGAGTCGAGGCCAATAAATATCGATGTATGTCTTTCATAAAAATCCTCGTAGCATTTACTCATATCTTAAAAGCACCTGGTTATTTACGCCCCAGATATCTGAATATTTCTTTGCCATTGTAAAAACCAACTAGATCTTCCTCATTTTTATACTTCTTGTTTGGTCGAAATTTGACAACAGTGCCAGGTCGACACATATCTTTCAGTGAAATATTGAATTTTTCATCGGGTGTAATTGTGTAGCCTATGGCAATTTTCTGTGGGGAGCCTGCTGTGGCGATCCACCCCCACATACCAGCTTCACAGTCACCAAATGGTTGACTGCGCACAATGACCATAGAAAGATTACTTATTTCAGTTGCGATGCATTTTCTGTTTAAATTTAAACCTGATTACCCATGACCCTCAGCCAGCTTCAAGAGCCGATATGGCATCGGAGGGCTTGCCACGACTGCATGCCCC
>NZ_JAPDBQ010000141.1:0-10891 GCF_027705325.1 Aeromonas sp. QDB18 | reverse complement strand
CCTATCTGGAAAAGGTACTGGATGCTGGGTTGGCTAAATTGACCTCAATTTAACAATTTGTTCACGCTCTCACCCTGGAGACATACTTGACCTTGCTGGCGTCCCCCAGTACCGCGGCGGCCACGGCGCGGCACACGTCCACGTCGAGCCCGGTCCAGGTTCCCTTGGCATCCGGGTTGGAGAACCCGGGCAGGCCGTCACCGACCCCGCACTGCACGAATCCCTTCTTCTTGACGGCATCCAGCGTACCGTCCGCCCACGCATTGGCTGCCATCAGCGACAGCGCCATCACCATACCTGCCTTGTGTATCTGCTTCATGTCACTCTTCCCTGTGGTTTGATTCGAACAGGCATCAAAATCTAGCGAGATGCCATCGTTTCCCTGCTTTTTGGCAGCTTATCCAGCCGCAGAAAAACCTGTCAATCGGTGCAATCCGGCCCAACCATGGTGCAACAGAACAAAATATCTAAACGGGGGAATATGCACTCTCAGAATCAAAAGTAGACCCTTATTTGCCAAATAGCCTGCTGCTTAAAACCCTTCTTGGCATGAGGATTATTTTCGAAAATAAATCGGCTGCACCGCATTGGGGCAGCCATTTCTGCTGACAACTGACTCATCAGATTCAGTTTTATGCCAAAAGCACCAGAGTGAGGCAGCATGACTCCATATGGAAAAATGGCGATAACAGGCAGGGAAAAGCAACAGAAAAAGAGGTAAAAGGCGGGAAAATGGCGACCTCATCTCCCGCAGGCTGGGCTTCAGAAAACCAGGAGGTCATCCTCCCCGTGGACCATCCGCAATGTCGGTGATGACGCCGTTTTCGACGGTGACAAACTGCATGAATTCCCGCTTGCCGAAGTTGTAGGTCCAGCGCTCGGCATACTTGACCGTCACTCTCGCCCCGAAGCCGTTCTCCTCGAAGCGGGTGAGATCTTCCTTGAGCATCGGCTGGCCGCAGCGAACCAGCAGCTCTGCCGTGGTGTCTCCCTCGGTCAGCAAGGCGTTCTTGCAACGCAGGGTACCTGCCTGCACAGGCAAGGCCGCCACCAGCAACAACCACAGAACAGGTTTCATTTTGCACTCCATTTGAACAGCATGGCTCCCAGCGAGATGCACACCAGGGCGAACACCATGACCTGACCCAGAGGGCCTGCCACCTCCTGCCATCCCGCCCCTTCCAGCATCACGGCGCGGGCTGCTTCGATGATCTGGCTGAGGGGCAGCCTGGCCGCAAGCTGCTGCAGCCAGGCGGGCGCGCCTTCCAGAGAGAACCAGACATCGGATAAAAACATCATGGGCAAGCTGATGAGATTGAGCAAACCGCTCGCCAGCTCCTCGTTCTGCAGGCGAGCGGCGATGAGCAGGCCAAGGGAGGCCATGGCCGTTCCTCCCGCCAGAGCGATCACCAGCAGCAGCCACCCCGACCCGATGAGGGGCACATCCAGCAGCCAGTAGGCCGCGCAGAAGACCAGCAGGCTCACCACCAGGGTGATCAGCACCCGTGACAGCAACTGGGCGAAGAGAAACTCCAGCGCGCCGAGCGGCGTGGCTCGCAGCCGTTTCAGCACCCCGTTCTTGCGATAACGCACGATGACAAACCCGACCCCGAACAGGCCGGAGAACATCAGGTTCATGCCGATCACCCCGGGCAGCAGCCAGTCGCCGTAGCGGATGGCGCGCCCGCTCAGGGACTCTCTTTGCAAGGGCTCCTGCACCGCCTGGCGCAGCAGATACTCGGCCATGGCCCCCTGAGGGGCATCCGGGTTTATCCAGTAACGCCCCCCGGCGGGTGAGAGCAGCAGGTCCAGCTGATGGTGACGGACCTTGAGCTGGCCCCTCGACGCCTCGTCATAGGGGATGATCTTGAGCAGCGGCACGGCGCGCAGCGGGGCATAGGTTGCGGGTAGTTCCCCCACCACCCCGATCTGCACCAGCGGTTTGGGCGGGCCGGAGAAGATGAGGGAGAAGCCGATGACCAGCAGGAGCGGGAAAAGCAGGTTCCACACCAGGGCCGCGCGATCGCGTACGAACTCGAGGGTACGGGCAAAGAAGAGCGCCCCGATGCGCTTGAGGGATCCCTTCATCGTCCACTCCCGGGATTGCATGTCGGCAAGGCGTACCGCAGCACGGAGGCCACGGTCAGACAGAACTCGGTCATCCCTCTCATGCGCCGCTCCGCAGGCTGTGACCGGTCAGGTTCAGGAAGAGATCTTCCAGATTGGGGGAGCGCACCTGCATGCCGGTGAGCGGCACACCAAGATCCAGCAAGGCTGGCAGCAGGGTCGCCACGTCGGGGCAACAGAGCTCCACCTGATCGCCGACCGGACGCAGGGGATAGCCGAGTCCAGCCAGGGCCGGGTGACCCCCAAGACGCACCAGCACGCCGTCGAAGTGTTGCGCCAGCAAGGCAGCCGGCGTATCCAGACTGAGCAGGTGGCCGTGATCGACGATGGCAATCAGATCGCACAGCTGCTGCGCTTCGTCCATGTAGTGGGTGGTGAGCACCACCGTCTTGCCCTGGGCCTTGATCGCCTCTATTCGCTGCCAGAAGTGGTGGCGCGCCTGGGGATCCAGTCCTGTGGTGGGCTCATCCAGAAACAGCAGTTCGGGATCCCCGAGCAGGGCCAGGGCCAGCAGCAGGCGCTGACGCTGGCCCCCCGAGAGCTTGCGACTGTCCCTGTCGATGAACTCGCCCAAGGCGCACAGATCGATGAGCAGCTCCCGTGGCAAGGGATTGGGGTAGAGGCTGGCGAACAGACGCAGGGTATCGCGCACCGTCAGGAAATCCTGCAGCGCCGTGTGCTGGAACTGGATGCCGATGCGGGAGCGATAATCCGGGCCGCGCGGGGCGCCGTGAAACAGGATCCGGCCGCTGTCCGGAGTGAGGATCCCCTCCAGCAGCTCGATGGTCGTGGTCTTGCCCGCCCCGTTCGGGCCGAGCAGGCCGAAACAGCTGCCGGCGGGAATGGCAAAGCTGAGCCCGTCCACCGCCTTGACGCCGGGGAAGTGCTTGACGAGATCGACGACCTCGATGATGGCTGCCATGGCGTGTCTCCCTCACATGGCCGGAATGGACGACGCTCTGACTATATCCAAATCCCCGCCGAAGGCACATGGCCCGTTTGGGCGGCCCAAAAACAAACGGCGACCTCAGGGTCGCCGTTTGCATCACGCCAGCCGGATCACAGGATGTCCAGCAGCTCCACTTCGAATACCAGAGCAGAGTACGGCGGGATGGAGCCGGCACCACGGGCACCGTAGGCCAGATCCTGCGGAATGTAGAGCTTCCACTTGGAGCCAACCGGCATCATCTGCAGCGCTTCCACCCAACCGGCGATCACGCCGGTCACCGGGAACTCGGCCGGTTGGCCGCGCGCAACGGAGCTGTCGAACACGCCACCGTGGGTGAAGGTACCGTGGTAGTGCACGCGCACGGACTGACCGGCAACCGGCACGGCGCCATTGCCTTCGACCATGACTTCATATTGCAGACCGGAGTCGGTGGTCTTCACTTCGGCGCGCTTGGCGTTGTCGGCCAGGAAGGCTTCGCCTTCGGCGGCAGCGGCCTTGGCGGCAGCTTCCTGCTCTTCCTGCATGCGGGCGGTGATCACCTGGAAGGCATCGTTGATATCGTCACGGCTGACCGCAAACTCCAGGCCGTTCAGGGCATCTGCCAGACCTTGTTGCAGGGCCGGGATATCCAGACCGGCGAAGGCTTGCTGAGCCAGTTGGTCGCCCATGTTGCGGCCGATGCCGTAGCTGGCCTTCTGTTCGATAGAGTCGTATTGGGACATTGAGAGGTTGCTCCGGGTCCTGATGGTAAAAGAGACGGGATGATAACAGACTTTTTTGCACCGTGCTGCCAAGACGCCCCTCAATTGCCCGCCGGTGGGAGACGCCTCACATCGGCCCCCTCATCCCCACCCCTTCTCCCGCAAGGGGAGAAGGGAGCAAAACAGAGCACCATATCGCCGCACGGCCTGTATCAGGCCCTGTCCAGCAACGCCCGCACCGCCGCGACCTTGGCGCCGTCGGTGATGTTGACCCGGCCGTCGTCCGAGGTGCCCATGTTGTCGTCACAGAGAGAGGCACCATGGCGCCGCACGGCCTGTATCAGGCCCTGTCCAGCAACGCCCGCACCGCTGCGACCTTGGCGCCGTCGGTGATGTTGACCCGGCCATCGTCCGAGGTGCCCATGTTGTCGTCACAAAGAGAGGCACCATGGCGCCGCACGGTCTGCATCAGGCCCTGTCCAGCAGAGCCCTCACCGCCGCGACCTTGGCGCCGTCGGTGATGTTGACCCGGCCATCGTCCGAGGTGCCCATGTTGACACCATGGGGCACCATGCCGCCGCGCCAGCCCATGCCGGACATATGTACTTCATTGACGCCGGTGAATTCGATGATGGTGCGCACGTTGTCAGCGTTGACCCCGGCCCCCGGCATCAGGCTGGCCCGTCCCGCCAGCGCCTGGTGCATGGCTTGCAAGGTTTCGAGCCCCGCCAGCGCGGTCGGCGCATGGCCGGAGCTCAGAATGCGCTCGCAACCCGCCGCGACGATCGTCTCGAGATCCAGCCGCCAGTCGGAGGAGAGATCGATGGCCCGGTGGAAGGTGACGCCGAGCGGCCCCGCCGCCTCGACCAGTTGCCGGAGCTTGCCTTCGGGTACCCGTCCATCTTCATCCAGCAGACCGACCACCACCCCTTGCAGGCCGGCGGCACGGGCGGCGGCGATATCCTGCAACATGATGTCGAACTCCCCCTCGCCAAAACAGAAATCCCCGGCACGGGGTCGGATCATGGCGTAGACGGGGGTGGTGGCGTGGCGCGCCACCTGCTGCATGAAACCATAGGAGGGAGTGAGACCGCCCAGCCCCAGCGCAGAGCAGAGCTCGATGCGATCGGCGCCGGCCGCCTGGGCGGTGAACAGGGATTCGAGGTTGTCGATACAGATTTCAAGACGGGTCATGATGACTCCTTGTTCGGGGAGATCAGACCCTCTGTCCGATCTCACAGATTGAGCAGGGCTGCACCGCGCACACCGCCGGCACCACCGAATCGGGCCTCGCGGATCGCCGGCAGGGCGACACCGGGCAGCAGGTGGCCGGGCAGACGTTTGGGCAGCTCCTCATAGAGGGCTGGCAGGGCGCTCAGGCCGCCCCCCAGCACCACCACATCGGGATCAATCACCGAGATGGCGGTGGCGAGGCCGGCGGCGATGATCTCGAGCCAGCAGTCGATGGTCGAGAGGGCCGCCGCCTCACGGGCATCGGCACGGGCGACGATCTGGTGGCCGCTCACCCGTTCCCCATGAACATGGTGGTATAGCCGCTCCAGGCCCGTGCCCGACGCATAGGTTTCGAAACAGACCAGGCGCCCGCAGCCACAGCGGGGACGGGGCAAATCCGGGTATTTCATCAGGATAGTGGCGGGCAGCGGGTAGTGGCCTATCTCCCCCGCCAGCCAGTTGCGCCCCTGGATGAGCTTGCCCGCCAGGTAGACGGCGCCGCCGATGCCGGTGCCTATGGTGACGCCGAGGGCGCTGCCAGCACCGTCTGCGGCCCCCTGATGCACTTCCGACCAGAGGAAACAGTTGGCGTCATTGTCGACCTTGACCGGTCGGCCCAGCAGCTCGGCCAGATCCGCCCCCAGATGGCGGCCATGGATGGCGGGCAGGTTGGCCGCCACTATGCTCCCGTCGAGGCGATTGAGGATCCCCGGAAACCCGATGCCGACGGCCCCTTTCACCCCGAAGCGCGCATCCGCCGCCTCGACCCGCTCGCGGATCAGCTGCTGCAACCCTTCGTAATCATTGCCGGGAGTGCTCATGCGCTCCTCGTGACAGAGATTCAAGGCGCCGTCATACACAGCGAACGCTATCTTGGTGCCGCCAATGTCAAATCCGTAGTACATGCCACACTCCCTTGCGGTGGACCCGGCCACCTCGGTCTGTCCAGATGGGGCACATTGTATTAATTCGCAAAAAAAATAAAGTGACCGGGGGCGAAAAACGGGAGCCAGCTCAAAGCAAACGGAACATTTGTCGCTGTTGGCAAGGTTGTCCGAGGCTCATCAGGGTGCGCTCCTGACCGTCGAACATGAAGCCGCGGCGCAGGTAGAATCCCTCGCCGATGTGATTGCCATCCAGCAGCCAGAGCCTGACGCACTCGCAACCGGCCCGGCGCATCTGCACCGCCACCGCCTGCCACAGCCGTTTGCCATGACCCTGACGCCAATGATCGGGATGAAGGTAGAGTGCCCGGATCCGCGCCGTCATCAAGCCTTCCTCCAAAGAGGGCTGCCAGTAGAGCAGGCCGATGACCACGTCGTCCTGACAGACCAGCATGGGAACGGGGCCGGGCTCGGCGAGCCGATGTCGCCAGATCTGCAGGTGGTCGGTCACCGCCAGCTGGGCCAGCATGTCGGCCCCCAGCACCTCCCCGTAGGCCGCCAGCCAGCTCGCCCGCTGCATCACCGTCATGGCGGCGGCATCGGCGGGACGCGCCAGGCGCAGGCTTACGCCTTGCACTGGGAAACCAGCCCTGATGCTTTCGCCTGCTGGTACAGGGGCTGCACCTCGGCCTGCTGGGCCTGCAGGTTGGCGATCCGGCTCTGGTCGCTGGGGTGGGTGGAGAGCAACTGGGGCGGTGCCTTGCCACCGGAGGCAGCGCTCATGTTCTGCCACAGGGTGACGGCTTCGGCCGGGTTGAACCCGGCGCGGGCCATCAGCTCGAGACCGAGTCGGTCCGCCTCGCTCTCCTGGGTTCTGCCATAAGGCAGGGCTATCCCCACCTGGACCCCGAGGCCCAGGGCGGCCATGGTGGCAGCGCCCCCAAGGCTGTCGCTGCTGCCGATGGCGGCGTCCGCCACCGCCAGCCCGATACCGGTCAGCTGATCCCGGGAGAGACGCTCGTTGGAGTGCTGGGCCAGCACGTGGGTCAGCTCGTGACCGATGACGGTGGCGAGCTGGTCCTGATTCTTGGCGACTTTCAGCAGGCCGCTGTACACGCCTATCTTGCCGCCGGGCAGGGCGAAGGCGTTGATCTCCTTGGAGTCGAACACCACCACCTCCCAGCTGGTGATGCCATAGCTGGCAGGCACCTGAGCGGTCACCGCCTTGGCCACGCAGCCCACATAGGCATTCATCCTGGCATCCGTGCTCACCTTCTCCTGCTGCTTCATCTGGGTGAAGGAGTCGGCGCCCAGCTGGTTCATCTGCTGGGGGGAGAAAAGCAGCATCTGGTTGCGACCGGTCGGTGACTGGGCGCAACCGGCCAGCAGGGCGCTGCACAAGGCCGTCAGGGCCAGTCTGGAGAGGGAAGATGCGCGCATGAGAGGGTCCTTTGCCGTGAAGTTGCCCTATTCTCGGAAATGCCGCCGCCCGGCGCAAGCCGGGCGCTGCGCCCTGCGACCAAAAAGATCCTGGGGCGCACCAATGAAAACGAGCCCGCATGGGGCTCGTTTTTCTGCAAGGGCTCGTTCTGTTACATGATGCCCAGCTTCTTCAGGTCGGCCTGAACCACCTTGGCCGGGACAGGCACATAGCCGTCCTTGGCAACGATGGTCTGGCCCGCCTTGGAGAGCATCATCTTCACAAACTCCTGCTCCATCGGGGAGAGCGGCTTGTTCGGATGCTTGTTCACATAGACGTACAGGAAGCGCGACAGCGGGTACTTGCCGGTGATGGCGTTGTCGGAGTTCGCCTCGATGAAGGTCTTGCCATCCTTGGAGAGCGGAACGGCACGTACGCCGGAGGTGACGTAGCCGATACCGGAGTAGCCGATGCCGTTCAGGGAGGAGGAGACGGACTGTACCACGGAGGCGGAGCCCGGCTGCTCGTTCACGCCACTCTTGAAGTCACCGTTGCACAGGGCGTGTTCCTTGAAGTAACCGTAGGTACCGGACACGGAGTTGCGACCGAACAGTTGCAGATCCTTGCCGGACCAGCTGCCGTCCAGACCCAGATCAGACCACTTGGTGGCCGCCTTGGCTTCGCCGCACTTGAGGGTGCTGGAGAAGATGGCGTCGATCTGCGACATGGTCAGCCCCTTGATGGGGTTGTCCTTGTTGACGAACACGGCCAGGGCATCGACGGCGACGCGGATGGCGGTCGGCTTGTAGCCGTAGCGCTTCTCGAATGCCTCCTCTTCACCGGCCTTCATGGCGCGGCTCATGGGGCCAAACTGGGCGACACCCTCGGTCAGGGCAGTCGGTGCGGTGGAAGAACCGGCGGCCTGGATCTGCACGTTGACGTTGGGATACATGCGCTTAAATTCTTCGGCCCACAGGGTCATCATGTTGGCCAGGGTGTCCGAGCCGACAGAGGACAGGTTGCCCGAGATGCCGCTGGTCGGTGTGTATTCCGGCAGGTCTTTATCCACACCGGCAGCCAGAGCGCTGACAGAAAACAGGGTTGCTGCGGTGAATCCGATGACACCAGCCAGTTTGTTGAGTTTCATCCAATCTCTCCAAGTCCAAGGTTGCAGAAGGCAATCGTCAGGTTGACGTCTATACGTGGTTGACACCCGATCGCAATGATCCGTGGGCCAGCACCACTCCTTCTCCAGTGTTACAGAAGGTCCGTTCTTTAAGACGGCGCCAGTATCTGGCCTGGCAGTGACAAATTTATGGAATTTATATGACACTTTGATGACATGGGCCGAGAATGGCCCGGATGAAAAAAGGGCTGCCATGCAGCCCTTCTCTCGTTGCTAACACATTGACACAAAATATTATTTCACCAGCACCATGCGGGCGGGAATGAGAAAGCTGAAGCGGCTGCCCGCACCGACCCGGCTCTCGATATCGAGATGGGCATCGTGATGACTCAGGGCATGCTTGACGATGGCAAGGCCGAGCCCGGACCCTCCGGTGTGGCGCGAGCGGGCCTTGTCGACCCGATAGAACCGCTCGGTAAGCCGCGCCAGATGCTCGGGGGGGATCCCCTCCCCCTCATCCTGCACCGCAAACAGCGCCATGCTCCCCTGCTTGCGCCACTCCACGGTGATCTTGCGCCCCGCCGGGGTGTAGTGGATGGCGTTGTAGACCAGGTTGGAGACGGCGCTGCGCAGCTGATCCTGATCCCCGCGCACCAGCAGATTGGGCTGAACCATGAAGACGATTTCGTGGGCCCGCTCGCCGGAGAGCGCCCGTGCTTCCTGCTCCAGCAGCCCCAGCATGGCGGGCATGTCCACCAGATGGGAGAGATCCACGGTAGGCGCCGCCTCGATGCGCGACAGGGTGAGCAGCTGGTTGACCAGATTGTCCATGCGGATCGTCTGCTCCATCATCACCTTGTGCGCCTTGGCCCACATGGCGGGGGGCGGCGGCTCCTCGGTCATCTCCAGATACCCCTTGAGCACGGTGAGGGGGGTGCGCAGCTCGTGAGAGACGTTGGAGACGAAGTGCTTGCGCGTCTTCTCCAGGCTGCGCAGCCGGGTCACGTCCCGCACCACCAGCATGGCCTGGTCCTCCGCATAGGGCATGATGCGAAATTCGAGGAACTTCTCCTCGTTGATGGGGGAGTGCATCTCGAACGGCTCGTCATACTGCCCCTTGCCCAGATAGGCGACGAAGGCGGGGTGACGGATCAGGTTGCCGATGTGCTGGCCGGCATCCTCGGGCCAGCGAAAGCCGAGCAGTTGCTCCGCCAACCGGTTGCACCAGAGGATGCTGCCGTCGGTGCGAAACACCACGGCCGCATCGGGCAGCGCCTCCGCCCCTTCCCGAAAACGGCGGATGAGGCCCGCCAGCTCCCGGCGCCGGGCCCGGTGACGCTGCTGCAACTTGTAGATGCCGTTGAAGATGTGCTCCCAGCTGCCGCTGCCGTGGGGCGGCACCAGGCTGCGATCGTGCCACAGCCAGTCCGACAGCCGCTTCTGGAAGCGGTAGTGCCAGACCAGGTGCACCACAGTGGCCACCAGCAGGCAAAGAACGAGATGATCGATTAACCAACCTACCAAGACGAAGGGGCTGTAGAAGAACGCCATTCGCCACAACTGTCGCCGCCAGGCGTAAGGTTGCAACATTAAGATCTCCTAGAGACAGCAAAGAGCCGGGTCCAATGCCCGCCGGCATGCGCTGGCGGCACTGGCCCTGACCTAGAGACGGGTCGAGAAGCGGTAGCCGGCCCCGCGCACCGTCTGGATCAATCTGTCGTGCCCCGTCTCTTCGATGGCCTTGCGCAGGCGGCGAATGTGCACGTCCACCGTCCTGTCCTCGACATACACGTTGGTACCCCAGACGTTGTTGAGCAACTGTTCGCGGCTGTAGACCCGCTCGGGGTGGGTCATGAAGAAGTGCAGCAGCTTGAATTCGGTCGGCCCCATGTCGAGGGCCTTCTCCTCGGCACTGACCCGGTGGGAAACGGGATCCAGCTTTAGCCCCTGCACCTCGATCACCTCGTCCACCGAGGTGGGAGAGACGCGGCGCATCACGGCGTGCAGGCGGGCGGTGAGCTCCTTGGGGGAGAAGGGCTTGGTGATGTAGTCGTCGGCACCGGCCTCGAGCCCGCGCACCTTGTCCTCTTCCTCGCCCCGGGCGGTCAGCATCACCACCGGGATCTGGCGAGTCATCTCATCCTGCTTGAGCTGCTTGAGGAACTGGATACCACTGCCACCTGGCATCATCCAGTCCAGCACGATGAGTTCGGGGTAGGGTTCGCGCACCTTTGCCAGTCCATCGGCGTAATCTTCTGCTTCTACTGTTTCATATCCCTTCTGCTCAAGCACGAAGCAGAGCATTTCGCGGATCGGTGCCTCGTCCTCGACCACCAGAATTCGCTTAGCCATATCCCTTCTCTCTCCTCTGTGACTGACTCTTATACACAAGTAGCGCCCTGAACGGAACCATTCCCGTTTTCCAGGATCTGATCTTCCATGTGACCTCCT
>NZ_JAPDBQ010000140.1:0-11069 GCF_027705325.1 Aeromonas sp. QDB18 | reverse complement strand
ACCAGCGGGGCTGACGCCCCGGCGAAATTCCCCTCCCACCTACGTCGGAGGGAGTCCCCTTTCGCATTTAAGATGGCCCCCACCCTTGGGGCAGGAAGCAAGGCCATCGGAATGGCCGATAACAACAACTCAGGAAGAGTGAATGAACCTCGCCAAAACGGCGATCGAACGCCCCATCTGGGTGGCGGTCTCGGTCGTGCTGATTTTTTTGCTGGGCCTGCTCAGCATCCGGGGACTGCCCGTCCAGCTGTTTCCCGACATAGACCGTCCTCACCTCAACATCACGGTGGACTGGCGTTCGGCCTCGCCCCAGGAGATGGAGTCGGAGATAACCGATCCCATCGAGCAGGAGATGCAGGGGGTACAGGGGCTCAAGAGCCTCAGCAGCAACAGCTACCCCGGCTTCACCGAAATCGACATGGAGTTTGCCCTCGGCACCGACATGCAGCGGGCCCAGCTTGATGTCATCTCCCGCCTGAACCGGGTTTCGGGGCTGCCGGACAACATCGGTGGCCCTTACGTCAACAACTACAGCAGCAACGACACCCTGACCTTCTTCTTCATCCAGCAACTGCCCGGCGCCAAAGGGGAGATAGACGATCACCAGGCGCTGATCGAGGCGAGGGTCAAGCCCGAGCTGGAGCGGATCCCCGGGGTGTCCACGGTCGACATCGAGGGGATCAACGAGCGCCAGATCCAGATCCGCTTCGACCCTTACCGCGCCGCCGAACTGGGGGTGGAGATCCCGGTGCTCGCCAGCCGGGCAACGACGGGCTGGGATGTATCGGCCGGCACCCTCGACATCGGACGCTGGGAGTACAAGCTGCGCTTTGCCGGTCGCTATGACGTGACCGCCTTGGGGGACAAGGTGGTGGACTGGCGTGACGGCCTGCCCATCTATCTGCGGGACGTTGCCGAGATCAGAGTGGCCCGGGAGGAGAACCCGGTGCTGCGCATCCAGAACGGCAACACCGCCATCGTGGCGCAGATCTTCAAGGAGAGCGGCGCCAATGCCCTGGCGGCGCTCGAGGGGATCAAGGCCAAGGTCGGGGAGCTCAACCGGGAGGTGCTGGAGCCGGTCGGCCTGCACATGGAGCAGTCGTTTGACGCTTCCCTCTACATCAACCGGGCGGTGAGCATGGTGACCGCCAACCTGGGGCTCGGGGTGCTGCTCTCCTGCGCCATACTCTGGGTCTTTCTACGCCAGCTCAAGGCGACCCTGATGATCGCGATCGCCATTCCCATCAGCATCATGCTCACCTTCTGCCTGCTCAAGGCGATGGGGCGGACCCTCAATATCATCTCCCTTGCGGGCATTGCGTTTGCGGTCGGCATGGTGCTCGACGCCGCCATCGTGGTGCTGGAGAGCATCTACCGGCGCCATGAGCGGGGTGACATCAGCAAGGGAGAGGCGGCGCTGGAGGGCACCCGCCGGGTGTGGACCGCTCTGGTGGCGTCCACCCTGACCACGGTCGCCATCTTCCTGCCGGTGCTCCTGCTCAACGACGTGGAAGGGCAGTTGTTTGCCGATCTTGCGCTCACCATCGCCTGCGCGGTGACCGTCTCCATGGTGGTGGCTGTCACGGTGTTGCCTGCGGTGGCGGCGCGCTGGATGGGGCACGAGCGGCTGATTGATCCCTTTGAGCGCCTGTGGTGCCGCGCCACTCGCCATGTGATCCGCTGGACTGCCACCGCCCCCAGGCGCTGGGCCATCATCGTCCTGATGATGACGGGGCCTGTGCTGGCGAGCTGGCTGCTGCTGCCCAAGATGAACTACCTGCCGGATGTGAAGCGGGACGCCATCGATGTCTGGATGAGTTTCACCCCGGGGGTCAATCTCAAGGCCCAGCGGGAAGAGGTGATCGATACCCTGATTGCTCGCCTCGACCCCTATATGAAAGGGGAGAAGGATCCTGTCCTCAAGAACTACTACATCCTGCGCTACCCGGGCGGTGCCCAGATCGGGGTGCGGCCAAAGGAGGAGAGCCAGATCAAGGTACTGGAGCAGCTCTTGATGAAGCAGTTGCTGGTGGGCATTCCCGACACCCGGGTGTTTGGCGGTCAGGGGTCCCTGTTTGGCGGTTTTGACAGTGAAAACAGCATCTCCCTGCTGATCCAGGGAGGTGGGCTGCCCGAACTCTATCAGGCGGCCCGGGAGAGCATGACCATAGTGCAGCGGGACTTGCCCGGCGCCCAGGTCAGGCCAGAGCCCGGACTCGATTTCACCGCTCCCGAGCTTCGGCTGGTGCCCCAGGACAGGCGCCTGGCCGAGGTGGGCTGGGATCGCTCCCCCATGCCCGCCATCATCCAGACCTTTGGCGATGGTCTGCGGGTCGGCGAATATTTCGACGGGGATGAGCGGCTCGACATCCTGCTGATGGGGCAGGCCTCCGCCAACCCGGACGAGCTCAAGGCGGTGCCGCTTGCTACCCCGTCCGGGCGCATCGTTCCCCTTGGGGAACTGCTGCGGGTGGAGCCGCAACTCGGGCCTGAGAGCATCTTCCGATCCGATGGGCGGCGCAGCATCAGTCTGCAGATTTCGCCTCCTGCGGGGATGAGCATGGAGCAGGTGCTCGACACCCTGCAGCACAAGAGCTTTGCCGCCATCCGGCCCTTGCTGCCGGCCGGGGGGGAGCTGCGGGTCGCCGGCAATGCCGACAGCCTGCAGCAGGCGCTCGGCAACCTCGGCAGCATCTTCCTGTTCGCCGTGATGATACTGCTCATTCTGCTGTGGGGGGTCTTTGCCTCCCTCAAGGATGCCGTGCTGGTGCTGCTCACCTTGCCGCTCGCCACCGTCGGCGGCGTGCTGGCTCTGCACCTGAGCGGTCTGGTGGCGCCGCTGCCGATGGACTTGCTCACTATCATCGGCTTCGTCATCCTGCTCGGGTTGGTGGTCAACAACGCCATTCTGCTGGTGCACCAGACCAGGATGGCCGAGCGGGAGGGGATGAGCCGACAGTCGGCAGTCACCGATGCTCTGCAAAGCCGGATGCGTCCCATCGCCATGACCAGCCTCACCAGCATCTTCGGCA
Organism: Aeromonas sp. QDB18; assembly: GCF_027705325.1. Classification (NCBI taxonomy): domain Bacteria; kingdom Pseudomonadati; phylum Pseudomonadota; class Gammaproteobacteria; order Aeromonadales; family Aeromonadaceae; genus Aeromonas; species Aeromonas sp. QDB18. The sequence continues at coordinate 8,037 of NZ_JAPDBQ010000140.1, read as the reverse complement.
TGCTGCCCCTGATGCTGAGTCCGAGCGAGGGGAGCGAAATCTACCGGGGGCTGGCCACCGTCATCGTCGGCGGCATGAGTTGCAGCACCCTCTTCACCCTGATCCTGTTGCCCGCCTTCCTGCGGTTGGGGGAGCAGACCGACATACCGCACGCCCTTCGACAGCGTGCCTGAGCAAGGAGCTCATCGATGACACAAGGTTTCACAAGGATAGTGGTGGGGGCTCTGCTGCTGGCTAGCGGGCTGCCTGCGCTTGCACAAAGCAAGATGGTGACGCTGGCGGAGGTGGCCCAGGGAGAGGCGGGGGCCAGCATCTGGGTCAGCGGCACGGTGGCGAGCCGCCAGCAGGCGGCGCTCAGCGCCGAAGTGAGCGGCCGGGTGGAGTGGATAGCCGAGTTTGGCAGCCGGGTGAAGGCGGGGGACGAGTTGCTGCGCCTGGACAGCGCGACCCTGCGCCTCTCGCTGGAGCAGGCGAGGGCGGAACAAGCCAGAGAGGGGAGCAACCTGCGTTACGCTCGCGCCGAGTTCCAGCGCCTGGCTCGTTTGCACCAGCAAAAGAGTGCCTCCCAGAGCCAGTATGACAAGGCGCGCTATGACGTGGAGCAGGCTGAGCTGGCCGAGCAGCTGGCGCGGGTGCAGGTGCGCCAGATTGAGGAGCAGCTGCGCAGAAGCCGCATCTTTGCCCCGTTTGACGGAGTGGTGAATGAACACTTCATCCAGCCGGGGGAGCATGTGGATGCGGGCGAACAGGCGCTTGAGCTGGTCAATCCGGACCAGCCGGACATCCGGTTGCGTGCGCCCATCGCCTGGGCCCGGCAACTGGCCACTCAGACCCGGTTGCGGGTGGAAGGGGAGCAGCTCAGCAGCCACGCCATCTATTACCAGCGAGCGGCGAGCGCCGATCCCAAGTCCCGGCTCATCGAGCTGCGCCTCAAGCCGGAAGCGGGTACCTTCATCATCGGCTCGCCAGTGCGGGTGGCGCTGCCAATGGGAGAACAGCACACCATGCTGCTGCCGCGGGATGCCCTGGTGCTCGGCACCGAGGGAAGCGTGGTCTATCAGGTGGAGCAGAGCGGCGAGGCGCTCACGGTGAATCGGGTGCCGGTCACCGTGCTGTTTGGGGACAGCCGGGAGGTGGCGGTGAGCGGCGCTCTCAAGCAGGGAGACAAGGTGGTGGTGCGCGGCGCCGGCAGCCTGCAGGATGGGGACAAGGTGGAGCTGTTTCGCGGTTGAACCTGGGCTGGCCCCATAAAAAACGGCTCCCGCGGGAGCCGTTTTTGTTTCAGGGAGAAGGGGCGATTACTCGACCATCATCACCTTGCAGGTGTTGGTGCTGCCGACGGTCTCCATCTTGTCGCCGTGGGTGAGCAATACCATGTCGCCGCTTTGCAGCAGTCCCTTGGCCTTGAGCACGTCCAGCGCGTCGCGGCACACCTCGTAGACCGGCTTGGTCTCGTCGCCATCAAACTGCACGGGAGTGACGCCGCGGTAGAGGTTGGCCCAGGCCAGGGTCTTGTTGTGAGGAGACATGGCGAAGATGGGCAGGCCGGAGCTGATGCGGGACATCAGCAGCGGGGTGGTGCCCGACTCGGTCAGCGCCACGATCGCCTTGACCCCTTCCAGGTGGTTGGCCGCATACATGGTGGACATAGCCACCGCCTCTTCCACCGAGGTGAAGGTGTAGTTCATGCGGTGGTTGGAGACGTTCAGGCTCGGGTGCTTCTCGGCTCCCACACAGACGCTGGCCATGGAGGTCACGGTCTCGATGGGGAACTGGCCGGCGGCGGTCTCGGCGGAGAGCATCACCGCATCGGTACCGTCCAGCACGGCGTTGGCCACGTCCATGACTTCGGCACGGGTCGGGAGCGGTGCGTTGATCATGGACTCCATCATCTGGGTCGCGGTGATGACCACGCGATTCAGGCGGCGGGAGTGGCGAATGAGCTTCTTCTGCACACCCACCAGTTCGGGGTCGCCGATTTCGACACCCAGGTCACCACGGGCCACCATGACGGCATCGGAGCCGAGGATGATGTCTTCCATCGCCTCGTCGCTGGCGACGGTCTCGGCGCGCTCGACCTTGGCCACGATCTTGGCGTTGGAGCCAGCTTCGCGGGCCAGTTCGCGGGCGTAGCGCAGATCATCGCCGCTGCGGGGGAAGGAGACCGCCAGGTAGTCCACGTTCATGCGGGCGGCGGTCTTGATGTCTTCCTTGTCTTTCTCGGTCAGTGCCGGTGCGGAGAGGCCGCCACCTTTCTTGTTGATGCCCTTGTTGTTGGAGAGAGGGCCGGCCACGGTCACCGTGGTGTGGATGCGGGTGCCTTCGACCTGCTCGACCTTCAATTGCACGCGGCCATCGTCCAGCAGCAGGATGTCACCGGATACCACGTCCTGCGGCAGGCTCTTGTAGTCGATGCCGACCTGCTCCTGGCAGCCTTCTCCCTTGCCGAGGGCGGCGTCGAGAATGAACTTGTCACCGATGGCGAGGTAGATCTTGCCATCCTTGAAGGTGGAGACGCGGATCTTGGGGCCTTGCAGATCGCCCATGATGGCCACGTGGCGGCCCAGCTTGGCGGCGATGTCACGCACCTGGTTGGCGCGCTGGATATGATCTTCAGGAGTGCCGTGGGAGAAGTTCATCCGCACCATGTCGGCACCGGCGCGAATGATCCCCTCGAGAATGCCGTCGCGATCGGTCGCCGGACCGAGTGTGGTAACAATCTTTGTACGTCTTGGCATGAAAGACTCCAATGTGAAGTTGATATGACTTGAAATACTGCCCCGTCAAGCATGTGGCATGGCGCCAACTGGCAGGCCATCTGGGTGGCCTTGTTTGATTGAATTTCGATACTACACCAAGCCCGTTGGCATAGACAGTCGGGGGCGGACCCTCGAATGATCAGGAGGAGTGCGGGGTATCAAAGCGGGATTCGCGCAAACCTTCTTTGACTTTCTTCAGGTTTTCGCGAAATTTCATGCCACGGCGCAGGGTGAAACCGGTGGCCAGCACGTCCACCAGGGCGAGCTGGGCGATGCGCGAGGCCATCGGCATGTAGACGTCGGTGTCTTCCGGCACGTCCATGGAGAGCACCAGGTTGCATTCGCGGGCCAGGGGAGAGTCCTTGGCGGTCATGCCGATGATGGTGGCATCGTTTTCCCGGGCCAGCGCGGCAATTTCCACCAGGGCCTTGGTGCGGCCGGTGTGGGAGATGAGGACCACCACGTCCCCTTCGCTGCTGTTGATGCAGCTCATGCGCATCATGACGATGTCCTCGAAGCTCACCACGGGGATGTTGAAGCGGAAGAATTTGTTCTGGGCATCGCGGGCCACGGCGGAAGAGGCGCCCAGGCCAAAGAAACTGATCTTCTTGGACTGGGTCAGGATGTCGACGCAGCGGTTGATGGCGGAGATGTCCAGGCTGTTCTTGGCGGCATCGAGACAGGCCATGGTGGACTCGAAGATCTTGGCGGTGTAGGTGTCGGGCCCGTCTTCCGCTTCCACGTGGCGGTTCACATAGGGGGTGCCGTTGGCCAGGCTCTGGGCGAGGTGCAGCTTGAAATCGGGAAAGCCCTTGGTATCGAGGCGACGGCAGAAACGGTTGACGGTCGGTTCGCTCACATCGGCCAGCTTGGCCAGGGTAGCAATGCTGGAGTGAATGGCGGTTTGGGGTGAGGCCAGGATCACTTCAGCCACCTTACGCTCTGATTTACTGAAACTTTCCAGATTGTTCGTAATTTTATCGAGGGTATTCATCATTACCACCAGGCATTTTTGTAATTTAACTTCAGTGTCTGTGCACTAAATTCACAGCTCAAGCAGGTTTCCAATCTCCGCGATGACTATACAAGACAAGCGCTTATCGGAACTAATCTCGGCCCTGCAAAGTATGACTCATGTCTAATTATTTCGTGTTTTTAGTTGCAAACTTCCATTTGCGTCTTGAAAACGCTTACAAATGTTGCAAAGCAACAACACTGTGAGCGGGTGCACACTTGTCTGCATAAATCGCGCAGCTCGGCTGCGGGCTCGAGTAGTATTGCAGGCAAATAATAATGTCGGGACGGTAAGGGCCGCCCCGAGTCGGTAACGAAGGAGTTTGTTATGCAGCATACCCATGCGCTGGTGGGCGACGTTGGCGGTACCAATGCCCGGCTGGCCCTCTGCGAACTGGCGACGGGCGCCATTTCCCAGGCAAAAACCTATTCGGGGCTGGCCCATCCCAGCCTGGAGGCCGTGGTGCGCCTCTATCTCGAAGAGCACGATGCCACCGTGGGCGAGGCGTGCATCGCCATCGCCTGCCCCATCAACGGTGACTGGGTCGCCATGACCAACCACAGCTGGGAGTTCTCCATCCGCGAGATGCAGGCCAACCTCGGCCTTGCGCGCCTGCAGGTGATCAACGATTTCACTGCCGTCTCCATGGCGGTGCCCGTGCTCGGCGAGAGCGATCGCATCCAGCTCGGGGGCGCGGCTCCGGTAGCCGGCAAGCCCATCGCCATCTATGGCGCAGGTACCGGCCTTGGCGTCGCCCACCTGGTGCAGGCCGGTGAGCAGTGGCTGAGCCTGCCGGGTGAGGGCGGTCACGTGGACTTCGCCGCCAACACGGAAGAGGAAGATGCGGTGCTGCAGGTGATGCGCGGCGAGCTGGGCCATGTGTCGGCGGAGCGTTTCCTCTCGGGCCCCGGGCTCGTCAATCTCTATCGCGGCCTGGTCAAATCCGATGGCCGCGAGCCCGAACCCTTTGCCCCCAAGGACATCACCGAGCGTGCGCTGGCGGGGGATTGCCTCGATTGCCGCCGCACCTTGAGCCTGTTCTGCGTGCTCATGGGCCGCTTTGCCGGCAACCTGGCCCTCAACATGGGCACCTTCGGCGGTGTCTACATCGCCGGTGGCATCGTGCCGCGCTTCCAGGAGTTCTTCATCGGATCGGGCTTTCGGGTCGCCTTCGAGGACAAGGGGCGCTTCAAGCCTTATCTCAAAGACATTCCGGTCTTCCTTATCACCCATGAAGGACCGGGGCTGCTCGGGGCAGGGGCTTATCTGCGCCAGTCGCTCGGGATCCGTCTCTGAGCCTTGCCAGGGTGAACATGGTTCAGTCCCGATTCAGTGACCGGGGCGTAAAGTGAACCTACGTACTCAAGAGGACGGGGCTTCATAGGGAATTGAAACCGGTCTTCATCCGCTGGGTGCGCATTGTCACCTGACAAGCCTGAACTGTTTTACCGGCCCTCGCGGCCGGTTTTTTTATGCCTGTCGTTTCTGCGCGAGCATGGGGCTGAGGGGAGCGGCAGGTCAGCTTCTGATGGGGGTGCAAGCTCGTCAGCCCCGCTGCCATGTGCTTGGCCTGGTCGAAGCATAAGGAGTGAGGTGTGAGACAGGGAAAGCACCGGGATGGCAACGCCCGAATGCGGCAGGAGCCAGGTACTGGCTCCTGCGCTGTCAGGGGAGGGTGATGTGGAATCTCGCGCCGCCGAGCGGGGAGTCATCCACCCGGATCTCGCCGCCGTAGCTGTGCACGATTTCGGTCACCACGGCGAGGCCAATCCCCTGGCCGGGGGAGCTGTCAGCCCGCACGCCGCGCTGGAAGATCTGCTGCGATTTGCCGGGATCGATGCCGGGGCCGTCGTCTTCCACCACGATGAGCAGGCCGCTCTCCCGGTGGCGGACATGAACCCGGATCTCGCTGATGGCGAACTTGCAGGCGTTGTCCAGCAGGTTGCCCATCAGCTCCATCAGATCGCCCTGCTCGCCGTGAAAGAAGACATCGTCGTCAAACTGGAAGCCGGTCTGCAGCTTCTTGTGGCGATAGACCTTGGCGAGGCTGGCCAGCAGCTTCTCTATAAGGGGAACCGGTTCGGTGCCCTTGTTTGCGAGGCGCTTTCGCCCGGTGACGGCACGACGTAACTGGTACTGGATGATCTGATCCATGGTGGTGATCTGTTCATTGATGTTGTCATGGATGTCGTGGCCGAGCTTGAGCTCCTGGGCGGTGATCTGGATGAGCGCCAGCCGGGTTTTCAGGCTGTGGGCGAGATCGTTGAGGGCGTGCTGGTAGCGCTGGGTCTGCTGGCGTTCGTTCTCCAGCAATTGGTTGACCGAGCTTGTCAGGGGGGTCAGCTCGCGCTCGTAGTCGTTTGACAGTGCCTCTCGCGTACCGGCGCGGATCTCGTCAATCTGGCGTGCCATGGTACGCAGGGAGGAGAGGCTCCAAAAACTGGTGAGCAGCAACAGGGCGCCCAGCAGACAGTAGGCGAGCAGCGCCTGGCGAATGCAGCGGTAGAGGTAATCGCGGGTCTGGGCCTGATAGCGCCGGGCGGAATCGACCATCACCACGTAGTAGGTGGTGGGGCCGGCGCCATGATTGCGCAGGAAACGCAGGCTGTAGATGAAGTAGCTCTCGCCGTTCTTGATGGTATGCAGCTTGAAGAAATAGTCCTGATCCAATCCCCCCAGGTATCTCATCAGATCCCGGCAGATGGTCTCCTTGATGGAGACCACCTCCGGTATGTGCAGGCTGGACCAGCTCAGCGCCCCGTCGGCGCGGCAGATCAGGGTGTCGAGATTGGGGTCGATGGCATCCGGGGTGAGCTTGCCAAGATCCGTCATTGCGTGGGGCTCCGGCTGCTTGGACGAGAACAGCTTGGAGAGGTTCTCCTGCATGCGGACACTGGCTTTCTGGGCCTGCTCCTCGGCATGGCCGAGGTAAAGGATGTAGACGGAGAAGGCCATGATGAGCGCGATGACCAGCATGGCACTCAGCATCAGCTTGAGGTGCAGGGAGCGGCGGATCAGGGCTAGGGGATGCAACATGGCAAGGCGCATCAGCTACAGGCGAGGTTGAAGATGTAGCCCTGGCGGCGGATGGTGGAGATGGGCTGGATGCTCCCTTCCGGATCCAGTTTTTTGCGAAGCCGGCTCACCATCACCTCGATGGTGTTGGGATCCCCTTCACCGTCCCCATAGAGCTGATCCAGCAACTGCTGTTTGGAGACCACCTGACGGGCATTTCGCATCAGGTATTCCAGGATCAGGTATTCGAAACTGGTCAGCACGGTGACCTCGCCGGCGATGGTCAGCTCCTTGCGGGAGAGATCCAGCTCGTAGTCACCCGCCTTCACTCTGGGGGAGATGAAGCCGGCGCTGCGGCGTACCAGCGCATTGAGGCGGGCCAGCAGCTCGTCCTTCTGGAAGGGTTTGACCAGGTAGTCGTCCGCCCCGGCTTCCAGTCCTTCCACCTTGTCCTGCCAGTTGCCTCTGGCCGTCAGCACAATGATGGGAAAGGGGATCTGCTGCTCGCGCAGGCGGGTGATGAGCTGAAGGCCATCCATGTCAGGCAGGCCCAGATCGATGATGGCGACATCGATGGGGTAGTCGGCCGCATAGTGCAGCGCCACCTGGGCTTTGTCCGTGCTGTAAACCTGGTTCTGGGCCTCGGTCAACAGGGTGGAGAGGTGGTGATTGAGCAGCTTGTCGTCTTCAACCAGTAGGATTTTCATAAGATGCATGATGATGAGGGTCCAGGCTGTCAATTAGAGGGTCAACAAGAGGGAGAGTCAATCCGGATCCTACCTGACCCCGCTGTATCGGGACTGAATCATCCCAGACTGAACTCCTCAATAGAGTGTTTAATAAGATGTCAAAACACTGTGACATGAAGCGATTTACATACGGTGACAGCAGTATGCGACCGTTATGATCGCAGTGGAGGGGCAGTAAGGTACGTTAATGAGTCAACAGAAGAGCACACTCTTGATCTCTTGGCGCTATCCTAACAATCTGATGCCCACGAATGAGGTGATAAGAGCACACTGACAGACATATTTTTTCTATTCTTCATCGAAAGGTGTCACTAGAGGATTATCAGTAAAAATACTGGTGACATTGAAGTCAGTAGGTTAATAGGAATGCTGTTGAATCCTTACCCTATCGAGTGCCTTTTGCACCTTTTGACTATTCACCCTTCATATACAGGACCTTAAGAAAACACTTCATTTGAAATTCCTTCTAAGGTCCTGTTCTGTATCGATTTTCGCTGCT
>NZ_JAPDBQ010000139.1:0-11305 GCF_027705325.1 Aeromonas sp. QDB18 | reverse complement strand
TACGACAACAGGTCAACTGAGCGAAATCGGCGCCTGAGAGACTGCTGTCCTGCTTTGGAATTGTGCAACAAGGCCCCTCACCGACCATCCCGAACTCAACAAGGAGATCTATCACAGCCGGATGGTGTGGCAGCTGACGGCGCTGGAGAGCAAATAAGATGCTGAGCAGCAAGTTCTTGAGCCTGATCCTGATGGTGACCACCTTTTTGGGGGTGACCCTCTGGTCGGTCTGGAACTATGACCGCGCGTTCAATGAGGTGACGCGCTACACCCAGCTCTCCGCCTGGGCACTGGCCCAGCTCGAGCTGGAGATCCACGCCTTCGAAGAGGGTTTGAAGCTCTATCGTGCCGGTGCCGTCAGCCGGGAGGAGATGAACAAACGCTTTGACATTGCCTGGAACCGGCTCGATGTCTTCCTGCACGGGAAGGAGGCAAAGTCGGTCAGGGCCCGATTCGGTGCGGACAAGGCGGTCGGCAAGATCCTCGCCCTCTTCGAACGCTATGAGCAGGATGTGGTGCAAGGGGAGCCGGATTCCCCCGCACTCAAGATGTTCACGGCCGCACTCGATGACGAGATGCGCGGGGTGCGGGACGTGATGGTGAAAAACTTTACCGGGCCTTCTGCCATCGCCCAGCGTGAGCTGCTCAACGAGTCGAGAACCCAGAACTTCTTCATCCTGGGGTTTCTGATGCTGGCGACTATGGTGATGTTGATGGTGCTGTTTCGCGAAGTGCGTCGCCAGCATTTTCTGGCGTGGAACGACCCTCTCACCCGTCTCCCTAACCGGGCGGCGCTCATCAAGCACCTCCAGCAGTGGACCCGCCACCCCGGGCGGCGCAGCAGCATCACCGTCTGCCTCATGGATCTGGGGCATTTCAGGGAGGTCAATAACAGTCTGGGTTACGAAGTGGGGGACGCCTTGCTCAAACGGCTTGCGGCGCGGATCAAGGCCGCCTCTGGCCAGGGGATCTTCGTTGCCCGAACCGGCAGTGACGAGTTCACCCTCATCATCACCGGCACCATGCCCACCTATCTGCGCTTCCCGTTTCTGGAGCAACTGCGCAGCGAGCTGGCGGATCTGGTGTTTGCCGCCGATCCGGCGCACCGGGTGCGGGTCTTCATGGGCACCAGCCAGTACGTGAAACCGGATCATTCACCGGAAGAGATGCTGTTGTTTGCCGATATCGCCCTCGACAGCGCCAAGCGCAAACGGCTGAATGACAATGTGCTCTTCTCCAGCAGCATGTATCAGCACTATCAGCGCAAACGCCGGCTGTCGACCGAGCTGCGGGAGCTTATCCACTGCCCGCAATGCCCGCAACTGGCCCTTTACTATCAGCCCATCGTGCGCGGCCAGAGTGTAGTGAGGCTGGGGGCCGAGGCGCTGATCCGCTGGCATCATCCGGAATATGGCTTTATTGCCCCCCTCGACATCATCTCGCTGGCAGAAGAGAACGGGTTGGGCGAGGCGCTCGGGGGCTGGATCATCCGGCGCATGCAGCTCGATCTGTCCGGCTTCCCGGAGGAGGTGCTAGCACCGCTCGAGATCTCCATCAACCTCTCCAACTCCATGTTCAACATGGGGTTGGCCAGGGAGATTGAAGAGAAGATGGAAGATGGGCCGTTGGGGCTGCACCAGTTGATAGTGGAGCTGACCGAAACCATCGACCTCGATGACATCGCCCTCAGCAAGCAGATCATTCACTCCCTGCGCCAGATAGGGGTGCGGGTGGCCCTCGATGACTTCGGGACCGGCTGGTCCTCGCTCTCTTACCTGCGTGAACTCTCTTTCGACAAGCTCAAGATCGACCGCTCCTTCATCACCGCCATCGACAAGGATCCCCGTCAGGCGCTGTTCGTCGAGACCATCACCACCCTCTCTCATCAGTTGGGGGTGCGTGTCGTGGCAGAAGGGGTGGAAAACAGCGATGAGCTCAAGGCGGTGCTCACCATAGGGGTGGATGAGATCCAGGGTTATTTCTACTCGCGTCCCTTGCCGCTGCCGGAGTTCATGCAGTTCTGTCACCGCTATTTCGCCCACAGCGCCGCTATTCAGGAAGTGGCACTGGGGTAGCCTTGGGGCAATCGAGCCCCTGTAGCCTTGTCTTCGAGTCCCTCTGTTCGATTGTTCCTGGTTGATATTTCATCCCGACACCTTTCTTCCATGGCAGCACCGCCCTTGACGCGGTTTTCTTGTGCCTCCTGCCAGAACGAGGGTGCGAGAGGGCAGGCCCGGTGCTACCTTGTGCCACGAACAGTGCCACAGGGCAGAGGAGCCATAAATGGATCGCTTGGGGGTGATGGAGGTGTTCGTGCTGGCGGTGGAGACCGGCTCGTTTTCGGCGGTGGCCCGCCGACTGGGGATGGGGCAACCCACGGTTTCCAGATTGATTGCCCAGCTTGAGGCGCACCTTGGCAGCCGCCTGTTGCTGCGTTCGACCCGGGGGCTGGCGCCCACCGAGGCCGGAGAGGCCTACTATCTGCGGGCGAGAGAGATCCTGGCCCAGGTCCACGAGGCCGATGCCATGGTGCAGCAATGCCGGGCGGGCCTGAGCGGGCCTCTGCGGGTGAGCGCTCCCGTCACCTTCGCCCGCCTGCATATCATTCCCCATCTTGCCGGTTTTCTGGCGGCTCACCCGGGACTGGATCTGGAGATCCTGCTGGATGACGGCAATGTGGATCTCATTTCGGCGGGCATCGAGGTGGCTCTGCGGATCGGCAAACAGGCCGACTCGTCGCTGGTCGCCCGCTGTCTCGCTCGAAGCGACATGCGGGTGCTGGCGACGCCGGCCTATCTGGCCGCCAAAGGAGAGCCTGAGACCCCTCAGGCCCTGCAACAGCATGACCTGGTGCTTTACAGTCCACGGCCCGGAATGGGGCAGCAGTGGCGATTTCGCCGTGGCGTCGAGGAGAGGGTGGTTTCCGGAGAAGGCAGGCTGATGGTCTCGGCGGCCGAAGGCATGCGCGCCGCCGTGCTGGCTGGACTGGGGCTCGGTATCGCCTCGGAGTGGATGTTTGCCCCCGAGCTTGCCCGCGGCGAGGTGGTGGCGGTGCTGCCCGAGTGGCAACTGCCCATGCAGGAGCTCTGGACCCTGCTCCCGGCAGGTCGCCAGCCTGGTGCCAAGGCGAGCGCCTTTCTGGCATTCGTGACCGGCCTGCCCGGCGTGGGGCATACGCCAGCGGAATAACTGTTATGGTCCCCACCGCTCTACTGGTGGCGACGCTCCCCGGGTAGGCTGTGCGCATGGGGCCCGTATCCTGGCGGGAGCCCTTCTACCACGAGGAGAAGAGCATGAGTACATCGCCTTCTGCCGGAGGGGCCGCAACCCCCGGCCCCTCCCTGCTCTTCGCCATGGCCCTGTCATGCGGCCTGGCAGTTGCCAACATCTACTACAACCAGCCCATGCTGGCGGTGATGGCGCAGGACTTTCCCGGGCACTCGGGCATGCCATTGATCGCCATGCTGACCCAGCTTGGCTATGCCATGGGTCTGCTTTTGCTGGTGCCGCTTGGCGATGTGGTCGAGCGCCGCTGGCTCATTCCGGGGCAGTTTGCACTGATCGCGCTGGCTTCCCTGCTGGCGGCCACGGCCACGAGTGCCACCACCTTGATGCTGGCCTCCGTCCTGCTCGGCATCGGGGCCACGGCTGCCCAGCAGATATTTCCGGTGGCGGCGACCCTGGCAGATCCCGCCCGCCGTGGTGCCGTGGTCGGCAGCGTGATGAGCGGCCTGCTGGCCGGGATACTGCTCAGCCGCACCGTCGCCGGCCTGGTCACCGCCTATGGCAGTTGGCGCGCCATGTTCTGGCTGGCCATTCCCCTGGCCCTGTCGGGGGCCCTGCTGATGGCCAGGATGATACCGTCCGGATTGCCGCGCTCTCCCCTCGGTTATGGCCGTCTGCTTCACTCTCTGGTCGGTCTGTGGCGCGAGGAGCCCGCCTTGCGCCGCGCGACCCTGACCCAGGCCTTGCTGTTTGCCTCCTTCAGCGCCTTCTGGACCGTGCTGGCGTTCTACCTGGCCGAACCTGCCTATGGGTTGGGGGCCGACATGGCGGGTCTCTTCGGCGTCATCGGGGTGGCTGGGGTGGTGGCGGCCCCTCTGGCAGGCCGGATGGCGGATCGGTTGGGGGCCAGACCAGTGGTATTGGCCGGTGCTGTGCTGGTGGTGCTTGCCTGGATCTGCTTCGAGCTGTGGCTCTCTCTGGCCGGGCTGGCGTGCGGGGTCATCTTGCTGGATCTCGGAGTGCAGAGCGCACTCATCGCCCATCAGCAGCGCATCTATGGTCTGAGACCTGAAGCCAGGGGGCGCATCAATACCCTCTTCATGACCGGCATGTTCCTGGGGGGAACCCTCGGCTCCAGCCTGGGGATGCTGGTCTGGCAACAGGGTCACTGGCTCGGGGTGGGAGCAGCCGGCATGGGGTTGGCCCTGGTGGCCTGTCTCTGTGCCCTGGCCGGCAGGCGGGGACTGCAACCGGCCATCTGAGGCATGTGCAAGACAAGAAAGGCGACCCCGGGGTCGCCTTTTGTCTGTCTGCTCGGGATGGACTCAGAGCACCATGGCGGCAATCCAGCCGAAGATCACCAGGGGGATGTTGTAGTGGATGAAGGTTGGCACCACGCTGTCCCAGATGTGGTCGTGCTGACCGTCGGCATTGAGGCCCGATGTGGGGCCGAGCGTCGAGTCGGAGGCGGGGGAACCCGCGTCCCCCAGCGCGCCCGCGGTGCCCACCAGGGCGATGGTCGCCATGGGCGAGAAGCCGAGGTGGATGCACAGGGGCACATAGATGGTGGCGATGATGGGCACGGTGGAGAAGGAGGAGCCGATCCCCATGGTGATAAGCAGGCCCACCAGCAGCATCAGGAAGGCCGCCAATCCCTTGTGACCTGCCATCATGCTGGAGACGGACTGCACCAGACTCTCCACCCCGTGGGTCTCCTTCATGACGGCGGCGAAGCCTGCTGCGGAGATCATGATGAAGCCGATGAGGGACATCATGCGCACACCCTGGGTGAAGGCATCCTGGCTCTCGCGGAATTTGATGACGCCACCGCAGGTGAAGATGATGAAGCCTGCGAGCGCCCCCAGCACGATGCTGTTGGTCATCAGTTGCAGGCCGAGTGCCACGGCGATGGCCAGCAGGGCTACCCAGATGTGGTTGAGATTGAGCTCGACCGTCTCGGGTTCGGCGGCCAGGATCTGCTCCAGATCATACTGACGCGGCTTGCGGTAGCTGAAGAAGACGGCGATGAGCAGGCCGAGGAACATGCCGAATACCGGGATGGCCATCGCCAGGGGCAGTTGGCTGAATTCCACCGGTACGCCGTTGTCGACGAGATTCTTGGCCAGGATGTTGTTCAGGAAGATACCGCCAAAGCCGACCGGCAGCAGCATGTAGGTAGCGGTCAGGCCGAAGGTGATGACGCAGGCCACCTGACGGCGGTCGATCTGCATCTGGGCCATGACATGCAGCAGCGGCGGGATCAGGATGGGAATGAAGGCGATGTGCACCGGGATCAGGTTCTGGGAGGAGACGGAGACCGCGAGCACCGAGGTGAGCAGCAGGCTCTTGACCCAGAGAATGCGGGTGCTGCTAGCATCCTTGCCGAGCTGGTTGATGACCTTGCGGGCCAGCAGATCCGTGATGCCGGAGCGGGAGATGGCTACCGCGAAAGCCCCCAGCATGGCGTAGGAGAGGGCGATTTCTGCACCGCCGCCCAGGCCGCCGGTGAAGGTGCTGAGGGTCTGCTCGAGGGAGAGTCCGCCGAGCAGGCCACCCACGATGGCACCGATGGCGAGGGAGACCACCACATTGATCCGCAGCAGGCTGAGCACCAGCATCAGCGCCACCGCGATAACAACAGGATTCATTTGATTTCCTTATGGATTGTGTTGCTGTCAGTCGTGTGAAAGCCAGCTAGTTTGCGAAAAACAGGCTAAATGTCGAGAAAAAAATCGGCGGATCCCGGCCAAGGGACGCATCTTCTGCTGGAGGTGAACGGGAACCGGGAAAATGGCCCTTCTTCGTTGCCCAGACAGGTCCCCTCATGCAGACAGGCTGCCATGGGCAGCCTGTCTGGGCAGGGGCTGGGAGTGTTCAGCCCTCGTCTTCGGTGTCCGTCGTTTCATCCGGGTTGGCCAGAGGCCAGCCTCCCAGGCTCTTCCAGCGATTGACGATGTGGCAGAAGAGCTCTGTGGTGCGCTCGGTGTCGTAGAGGGCCGAGTGGGCCTCTTTGTTGTCAAAGGGGATATTGGCGCTCTGACAGGCCTTGGCCAGCACCGTCTGCCCCAGGGCAAGACCCGAGAGGGCGGCGGTGTCGAAGGTGGCGAAGGGGTGGAACGGATTGCGCTTGAGGCCGGCCCGCTCGGCGGCGGCCATCACGAAGCCGTGGTCGAAGGTGGCGTTGTGGGCCACTATGATGGCGCGACCACAATCCTGCTCCTTCATGCCCTTGCGCACCCCCTTGAAGATCTCGGTGAGTGCTTCCTTCTCGTCCACCGCGCCCCGCAGCGGGTTGAAGGGGTCGATGCCGGTGAACTCCAGCGCCGCTTTCTCCAGATTGGCGCCCTCAAAGGGCTGGACATGAAAATGGAAGATCTGGTCAGGGACGAGCCAGCCCTGCTCATCCATCTTGAGGGTGTGGGCGGCTATTTCCAGCAGGGCATCGGTCTTGGCATTGAATCCGGCGGTTTCAACATCGATGACGACGGGGTAAAAGCCGCGAAAACGGCCCTTGAGGGTGTGAACGGCGTCGGTCATGGTATCTCGGTCGGCGTGAAAGGAGGCGGCATTATGGCAAAAAAGCGTGCCCTTGTCCCTTATCTGCCGCCATGGGACGGCAAGAGGGCCATTTTGAAACACCTGTGCTTATAATTGGCGACGTCAACCATGGAGGGAGAGGACGATGAAGAAGCTGGGATTGGCACACAAGATGATGTTGGTGGTCTGTCTGCCGCTGTTGGCCCTGCTGTTTTTCTCCGGCCGGTACGTCTACGAACGTTATCGGGTCGAACAGGAGATGAGCGGCGCCCTGGTCGCGCTGGCGGTGGTGAAGGAGGCGGCGCAGCTGGCCCATGAGCTGCAACGGGAGCGCGGCATGTCGGCCGGCTTCCTCGGCTCTGGCGGCAACAAGTTTCGCGATGCGCTGCCTGCCCAGCGCAAGGTGGTGGACAGCCTGTTGCAGCGTTTTCATCAGGATCCTGCCTTGCTGGCTCTGACGGAGGTGCAGCAGGGAGTGGCGGGACTCACCGCCATGCGTGAGCGGGTCAGCGCCCTGGGGGTCGAGGTGGCGGAACAGGTCGGCTTCTATACCCGCCTCGTGACCGCCTTGCTGGCGGTAGTGGACAAGATAAGCGTCGACAGCATGGATGCCACCATCGCCCTGCAGACCAATGCCTACGCCGCCTTCCTGCAGAGCAAGGAGCGTGCGGGGCTGGAGCGGGCGACGCTCAGCAACGTCTTTGGCCGTGACAGCTTCACGCCTGCGCTGTTGCAGCAGTTCATCTCCCTGCTGGCGGCCCAGAACACCTATCTCGAACGTTTCCAGGCGATGGCGAGTCCAGCCCAGCGTCAGTTGCTGAACGACAGCCTCGCCTCACCCGTGGTGGCCAAGGTGGCCGCCATGGAGAAACTGGCCCTGGACAAGGCGGCAAGCGGCAGTTTTGGTGTCGATGCGGAGGCCTGGTTTGCCTTGAGTACCGACAAGATAGGCCTGCTCAAGGAGATAGAAGACAGCCTCTATCAGCAGCTCTTCGAGCGGGTTGAACAGATGCGGGTCGGGAGTGCCAGTGACTTCTGGTGGGGGGCGGCTGGCGTGTTGCTGTGCATCGTCCTGACCACCTTCGTCTGCTGGCGGGTGGTGCGGGATCTGCATCTGGGCTTCATGGCCCTGCACCAGACCTTCAAGCGCCTGGTGCAGGAGAACGACCTGACTGTGCGGGTCGACTGGCGATCCGGGGATGAGCTGGGTGCCCTGGCGCGGGATCTGAACCATTTCCTCGGGCACCTGGAGAGTTTGCTGCTGGCTGTGCGCCACTCCTGTGACGTGCTGATACGCAGCGCCGCCAGCTCGGCCGAGGTCATTGCCGAGGTGAATGCCGGCGTAGTCAGGGGATGCGGGCAGGTGGATCTGGTGGCGACTGCCGCCACCGAGATGGCATCGACTGTCGCGGAGATTGCCCGCAACGCCACCCAGACCTCCCAGGCGACCCAGCAGGCCATCGGCCGGGCGAAGCAGGGTGACAAGGAGGTGGATCAGACCATCCACACCATCCAGCAGGTCGCGGGCACGCTGGTGGATACCCGGCACCTGGTGGACAGCCTGCATCGGGATACCGAGTCGGTGGGGGAGGCCTTGAGCCTCATCAAGCAGATCTCGGACAGAACCAACCTGCTGGCCCTCAATGCCGCCATCGAGGCGGCCCGTGCCGGTGAATCCGGGCGCGGCTTTGCGGTGGTGGCCGACGAGGTGAGAGCGCTTGCCTCCCGTACCCAGCAGGCGGCGGATGACATAGAGCGGATGCTGGGCCGCTTGCGCCAGGGGGCCAACGAGGCGGTGGCTGCCATGCACACGGGCACCGAACAGGCCGGCCTTAGCGTGACGGAGGCCAAACGGGCGGGGAGCGAGCTGACCGACATCGTCAACGAGGTGCGCAAGGTGAGCGACATGACGGCCCAGGTGGCCACCGCCACCGAGGAGCAGCGTTACGTGACCGACGACATCCAGCAAAACGTGATGACCATCCGTGACGTGTATGAGGCCCATCGCCAGCACTCCCATACCCTGCAACAACACAGTGCCGAACTGGATGCCCTGGCCCGGGATCTGGCGGGACGCATCGCCAGCTTCAAGCTGATGGCCCCTTCTTCCCCCCACTGAGCGTTTTGGCCTAAAGCTTGTCCTGCCGCTGCCGATAGATAATTCGAGATAGTGTGGAGGACAAGCCGTTGAATGCTTGGGTGTTGGGGTTGATCAGCATATCAGTGAGTATGCAGTTGCAGGCGGGCGTGACCGAATTTGGCGCCGGTCTGGATCAATCCGTCTGGCGCCTGACCTCTGATACCCAGGTGGAGTGCAGGCTGGAGCATCCTATTCCCCGCTGGGGAACCGGGGCCTTTGTCAGCCGGGCCGGGCGCAAGATCAATCTGGATTTCGAGCTCAAGGGGCAGCGACCCCAGGCGCGTACCCAGACAGTGAGCCTCGGGATCATGCCCCCCAGCTGGCGTCCCGGGGTGGCCGGGCGACAGATCAGCCAGTTGCAGTTCTATCAGCAGTTTGACGGCCTGGTGGCGGGGCAGACCGCCTGGACCATGTTGGACGAGCTGGAAGGAGGGCGTATGCCGACTTTCCAGTATCGCGACTGGTATCGTCAGGACAGGCCGGTGCGGGTATCGCTCTCGTCGGTCAATTTCAGGGTCAAGTACCAGGCGTTCATGGACTGCCTGAGTGGCTTGCTGCCCTACAGCTTCAACGACATCGCCTTCAGCGTGCTCTCCTATGACAAGAACAGCGATCAGTTGTCACCGGCCTCCAAGCGGCGGCTGGCGATGATCGGTGATTATGTGAAGGCAGACAAGAGCATCGATGTGGTGGTGATCGACGCCTACAGCGACAGCTATGGCGGCCGCTGGCCAAACCAGAAGCTCTCCGAGAAGCGGGCGGATGCCATCAAGCAGGTGTTTGTGGATCTCGGCATCGAGGAGGGCAAGATCTCGGTGGAAGGGCACGGTGAGAAACAGCACGTGGCCTCCAACGAAACGGAAGCTGGCCGAGCCAAGAACCGCCGGGTGGTGATCAACATGGGACGCAACGGCACTATCTGATCCCGCTGAGTCATCGAGAGGGGCGGGATTTTCGCTGTAGTCAGGAATAAAAAATGCCAGTCGGCGAACCGACTGGCATTTTTTTCGCGGGTATCCGGGATTACTTGGCCAGGGATTCCGGCAGGTTTTCGCGGATCTTGCCGAGCATCTCTTTCAGCACGCGGGGGTTGGCTACCACGATGTTGCCGGAGTTTTCGTAGTTGTGACCACCGACGAAGTCGGTGACGATGGCGCCGGCTTCTTTGGCCAGCAGCTCACCGGCGGCTGTGTCCCAGGGTTTCAGGCCGATTTCCCAGAAACCGTCGACGCGGCCAGCGGCCACATAGGCGAGATCCAGCGCGGCGGAGCCAGCACGACGGATGTCTGCACACTCGATGAACATGCTCTGGAACATCTTCAGGTAGGGTTCGATGTGGTGCTTCTGCTTGAACGGGAACCCGGTGGCCAGGATGGTGCCGGAGAGCTCTTTGGCCTTGCCGACACGGATGCGGTAGCCGTTCAGCTGGGCGCCGCTGCCGCGGGTGGCAGTGAACAGCTCGTCACGGATGGGATCGTAGACAACGGCTTGTTCGGTCTTGCCCTTGACGCGCAGAGCGATGGAAACGGCAAAGTGCGGAACGCCTTTGACCAGGTTGGTCGTGCCATCCAGTGGGTCGATGATCCATTGGTAGTCCGGATTGGTACCGGCAATCTCGCCAGACTCTTCAGCAACGATGCTGTGTTCCGGGTAAGATTTTTTGATGGTGTGAATGATGGCCGCTTCGGCGTCACGGTCAACGTTGGTCACGAAGTCATTGCTGCCTTTCTGGATAACCTCGATGTTCTCGGGTTGAGAAAAGGCTTTTACTACTACTTGACCGGCGTTGCGCGCAGCGCGCACGGCGATATTCAGCATCGGATGCATAGGTTCACCACTGGATGTTAAAGAACGGGGGATAAAAGGACGCGACATCTTACCAAGATATTCGGGAATAGCAACTGCTATGCCCTCATTCGGTCAGGGTGGTGACTGACAGATCTGACGGCTCCAATAAAGACCTGTAATCAACTAGTCTTATCGCGACAGCCGGATAACAGGCTGTGGTGAGCATAGGGATATGAGCCATGAATCTGTCATTAGTTAGTCAGAAACCGTCGTCGCCGACGACTCTGGGTGTGTTGGCCGCACTGCGTGCCGCCAGCGAAGAGAGCGATTATGTCACCGAGGTCTGGGTGGCACAGCCCCAGCAGTGGCAACCGTCGAAGGACGAAGCGGCGATCCTGCTGCTGGAAGAAGAGGGCGCTGCCTGGCCTGTTCCGCTCTGGCCAGCAGGAGGCAGTACACTGGGATTGCCGGTGCTTCCCCTGTTGGTGCATCGACAGTATGAACATACTCCACAGGGGCCGGATGTCCGGGATCCGCATTTTTATGGTTCTTCGCGGGATCTTGGGGAAGTGGAAGTTGACAGACAGGGTGCTGGTAAACTGGCTGTCTCCAAAC
>NZ_JAPDBQ010000138.1:0-11414 GCF_027705325.1 Aeromonas sp. QDB18 | reverse complement strand
AAAGTGTGAAGGCGATCCTGACTATAAAGTTAACTGCATATCACAGGCCTATAAGTATTTGTTTTGTAGGCAAAAAACTATTTTTAATTTTTAACAAAATGTTCACGATCTCGCCCTGAGTGCTGAACCGACTCTGGATGCTGCATCGATATATTCTGACCACCAGACCATCATTTCTCGGCGACGTTCCAGATAATCCGTGCGGTTGTATGCGCTACGGACTTCATCTTTGTCAGAGTGCGCCAAGGCAGCTTCTATAACGTCTCGATCAAATCCTCTCTCGTTCAGGGTGGTGCTGCCCAAGGCTCGCAGGCCGTGAGCGACCAAGGTCCCTTCATATCCCATTCTTTTCAAGGCCGCATTGGCTGTTTGCTCGTTGGTGTGCGTTTTAGGATTACGGATACCAGGGAAGATAAATTCACGATGGCCGCTGATCGGTCGCATGAGGTCCAGGTAGGCAAGTGTCTGCGGCGTCAAGGGCACGTCATGACCTCTGCGCTTCTTCATTCTCTCTGGTGGGATCCGCCAGAGTTTCTTTTCCATATCGATCTCTGCCCACCTTGCTCCGGCCGCCTCGCTGGGGCGAGCCAAGGTATGAAGGCTCCATTCGATGAGGCAGCGGGTCTGCAAATTGATGCTGGCCTTCGATAGCCTGTTCATCAGTTCTGGTAACTGGTTGGGGTTAATGCTGGGCATGTGCTGTTTGGCTGGCCGCTGAAACACCTTGCTGATCCCCGAGCAAGGGTTGGCGTCGATCAGACCAGAGTTAACAGCAAAGGTCATGATCTCGTTCACCCGTTGCGTGAGGCGACGCACGGTTTCGAGTTTTCCAGCAGCAGCGATGGGCTCGATGATCTTGATGGCTCGCTGTGCCTTTATTTCCATAACGGGCACTGTGCCTATCTCGGGGAACAGGTACATTTCGAGAGAACGCCAGAGATCCTCGGCATATGCCGGGGTGACGGAAGGGCGCTTAACATCAAACCAGCGCTTGGCGACGGCTTCAAAGGTGTGCTCGCTCTGTGATAACGCAGCGGATGCCTGCTCATCACGATGGTGTTGGGGATCGATGTTTTGTTGCAGCAACGTTTTGGCTTCGGAGCGTTTCTCTCTCGCTTCAGCCAACGACATCTCCGGCCAGGAGCCAAAGCTGATCATGTTTCTCTGTTTAGTTAGGGGGCGGTAGTAACGCAGGCGCCACAACTTGGAGCCATTGGGCTTGATGACGAGCTCCAGACCAGCCCCGTCGCAGAGGGTGTATTCCTTCTCTTTGGGCTTGGCTGCTTTGATCTCGGTTGGGGATAAGGGACGGGTGATACGAGGCATAGGCATACGCTCCGGAAGGCATACAAAACGATATGCCTAACGATATGCCTAAAAGGGCTGGATGGCAACGCACCCCATTGGACAGCATAAGACAACAAAAAACCCGCAAAGCCTTATGCTATGCGGGTTTCTTGGACTTCGTTGGTCACTGTTGGACCGGTATTTGGTGGAGCTGGGGGGATTTGAACCCCCGTCCAAAATTACTACATCCTCGGTACTACATGCTTAGTCACTCTTTACATTCGCCAACACGCTGCGGAGAGACACGCCACGCATTGACTAGCTCGATTGGTTTTAATGCTTCCGCCCCGAGCAGGACTTCCACACGATCCTGTGAAGGATGACCTTCCATTTCCCTAGGACACAGGCAAGCTAGGGGAGAAGGGCTCAGCGCAGGTTATTAAGCTGCGAGTGCGTAGTTTTCGTCGTTTGCGACTATTTTTTTGCGGTTTATTAACGAGGCCTACCGCACCTCGGCATGCACCTTGGGTTTCGTGAATCTTGTCGAATCCAGAATCAGCCCCAAGTTGTCAAAAGGGATTGTACGCAAAAATCCTGTCATGGCAAGGCGTTGATGGCAATCGACCGGCCTTGGCCGGTCGATTGCTGGTTTATTGGTCGCCGCATGGGGGCCGGCGGCGCACAATCAACCGCGGTGCTTGTTCTTCATGATGCGGGCCTTCTCACGGTCCCATTCCCGTGCTTTGGTGTCTTCCCGCTTGTCGTGCTCTTTCTTGCCTTTCACCAGGCCGATCTCGACCTTGACCCAGCACGCTTTCCAGTAGAGGGCCAGCGGCACTATGGTGTAGCCCTGACGAGCGGTCAGGCTCTCGAGCTTGTCGAGTTCACGGCGACTGAGCAGCAATTTGCGGGTGCGGGTCGGATCGCATACCACGTGGCTGGAGGCGGCGTTCAGCGGCAGGAAGCTGGAGCCGAACAGGAAGGCTTCCCCCTGCATGAAGATGACATAGGCTTCGCTGATGTTGGCCTTGCCCGCCCGCAGGGACTTCACTTCCCACCCTTGCAGGGACAGACCGGCTTCCACGCGCTCTTCGATGAAGTACTCGTGACGGGCGGTTCTGTTGAGTGCAATGGTGCTGGACCCGGCTTTGTTTTTACTGTTCTTTTTGCTCATGACGGGGGCCTTAGGCAATGTTTAGGAAGGCGCATTATACGTGGGTGGCGGCGGCTGTAAAACGCACAGCGCTCCGAGTGGCGGCTTTGTGAGCAGTTCGATGACGATTTTGAGGGAAGGGCGGGGCGAGAGCAGGCCACACTGGCCGGAAAGTGTGCGATTGCCCTGCTTGGTGACCCGCGAACAGTTTCGGCGGTGATTTTGGCTGACAAGGTGATAAAATCGGGCCGATTGGATGAGGAAAACCCATGCCCCGTATTACTCGCAGTGCCCTGGTGATGTTCAGCGCGGAACAGATGTTCCGGCTGGTCAATGATGTTGATGCCTATCCTGAGTTCCTGCCCGGCTGTGTCGGCAGCCGTGTTCATGAGTCAGGTGAAGACTACATGATGGCCTCGGTCGATGTGGCCAAGGCAGGTATCGCCAAGACCTTTACCACGCGCAACCAGCTCGATGCCAATCGCACCATCAAGATGGAGCTGGTGGAGGGGCCTTTCAGCAAGCTGGCGGGATGGTGGACCTTCACGCCCCTGGACGTGGATGCCTGCAAGGTGGAGTTTGATCTCGACTTCGAGTTCACCTCCAAGCTCATTGAGCTGGCCTTTGGCCAGATCTTCCGCGAGCTGGTGAGCTCCATGGTGCTCGCCTTCTCCAATCGTGCCAAGGTGGTTTACGGTGTCTGAGCTCCTCAATATCGAAGTGGCCTATGCCCTGCCCGAGCGGCAGACGGTGCTGTGCATCCGGGTCGCGCCCGAGACCAGCGTGCTGGCGGCCATCGAACAGTCCGGCATCCTGCAAAAGCACCCGGAGATCGACCTGTCGGTCAACAAGTTCGGTATTTACAGCCGTCCGGTCAAGGGCGCAGAGCCGGTGCAGGAGGGGGATCGCATCGAGATCTACCGCCCTCTCATCGCCGACCCCAAGGAGATGCGCAAGAAGCGTGCGGAAAAAGCCAAGGAAGAGGGGCGTGCCGATGTGGTCACCGGCGGGCGGCCCGATGTGCACCGCAAGCGAGACGATGCCGGCACCTGACGGGTGATGGGTTGTGACAAGGGGGCGCCGTGGCGCCCCTTTGTGATCGTCTCGCCCGACACGGGGCATCACAGTGTGAGCAGGCGCTCGTTTTCCACCGTCTCTATCCCGCTCTCCTTGATGGCAAGGCGCGCCATGGCGTGCGCCACCTGGCTGGCCTCGATGGCACGCCAGCGGCGCAGCGACCCGCGCAGCAGGGGCTTTACCAGCGGATAGATGGCCTGGATGATCTGCTCCGAACGGCGCGCAGGTTCGCGATGGCCGAGCAGCATGGCCGGGCGCAGGATGACGAGCCGCTGCCACTCCTGGGCCAGCAGGGCCTGCTCCATCTCGCCCTTGGTGCGGGGATAGAGAGCAGGGGAACCCGGGTTGGCGCCCAGACTGGAGACCACCAGCAGGCGGCGGCAGCCGTGGCGACGGGCGAGCGCGGCAAAGGCCAGCACATAGTCGAGATCGACCCGGCGAAAGGCCTCGGCCGAGCCGGCATCCTTGCGGGTGGTGCCAAGGCAGCAGAAGGCAATGTCCACAGGGGAGGGCAGCGTCAATCTGTCCAGCGCGTCGAACGAGGTGGGCAGCCAGGTGCGTCCCGGAGCGGGGTCGCCCGGTTTGCGGCAGAGCAGGAGGAGGTTGTGCTCCGTCCCCAGCTCGCGCAGCAAGGCTTTGCCAATCAGACCGGTGGCGCCGGCAATCAGGAATCGACTCATGATGATCTCCTCGGGGCAATGAGGCATCCAGAGTGTGGCCCGGCGACATCACCGGGGCCAGAGAGAACAAAACCGGCAGAAGCCGGTTTTGTGATGTCATCTAGAGCGGTGTGGTGAAGGCGGCAGGGAGAGGGAAATCACCGGTCACGGTGGCCAGTCTGTCACCCACGAAGTTGAGGGTCAGCTCCTTGCGCTCCTTGTCGCCCCGACCGGGCTGGAACTCATAGAGGTAGTACCAGGTGTTGGGGTCAAAGCTGTCGCGCAACATGGGAGAACCCAGCACGAACTCGACCTGTTCGCGGGTCATGCCCTGGCGCAGCTTGTCGACCTGCTTTTGTTCCACATAGTTGCCCTGGGGAATATCGATGCGATAGACCAGGCTGCAACCGGACAGGGTGAGGGCGGTCAGGGCCGCGGCAATCAGGTGTTTCATCCGCATATCGGGTTCAGATCATCCATACAGTCTTTTTAGCTCGGCAAATCATACCCACTCCCCGTGCGGAAGTAAAAAGCCATTGATCCATCAGCCAATAAAAAGGGCCGCGTGGCGGCCCTGGCAGATCTTGCCCCCTTACATGGCGGCGCGGAAGATGGCGACGATCTCCGCGTGAGTCGCCTGCCTGGGGTTGGTGAGACCACAGGCATCCTTGAGCGCATTGGTGGCCAGCACGTCTAGGTCGTCGGCCCTGACCCCGAGCTGCTCCAGACCGGTGGGGATCTTGACGTCGCTAGCCAGTTGCCGGATGGCATCAATGGCTGCCGCCGCACCCTGCTCATCGCTCATGGCACTCACATCCACCCCCATATGACGGGCCACATCCTTGAACCGACCGGCGCACACCCGGGCGTTATAGGCCTGGACATGGGGCAGCAGCACCGCATTGCACACCCCGTGGGGCAGGTCGTAGAAGCCGCCGAGCTGGTGAGCCATGGCGTGCACATAGCCCAGGCTTGCGTTGTTGAAGGCCATGCCGGCCAGGAACTGGGCATAGGCCATCTGCTCGCGGGCATGGAGATCCTCCCCCTGATGCACGGCGGTGCGAAGGTGTTCGGCAATCAGTGCGATGGCCATCACGGCGCTGGCATCGGTGACCGGGGTGGCGGCGGTGAGGCCGGCGGGCTTGGCCAGCATCAGTTCCGGGTCGTTGACCGACATCAGCGGCGTGACGTGTTTGTCGATGATGGCCATTTTCACCTGACGGGATTCGTCGGTAATGATGCAAAAACGGGTCATCTCGGAGGCGGTACCGGCCGTGGTATTGATGGCGATGAGCGGCAACTGCGGCTTGTCGGAGCGATCCACCCCCTCGTAATCCTTGATGCTGCCCCCATTGGCGGCCACCAGGGCGATGCCCTTGGCACAGTCGTGGGGTGAGCCGCCGCCGAGCGAAATGACGCAGTCACAGCCGTGGGCCCGGATCATCGCAAGACCCGCCTCGACGTTGGCCACGGTGGGATTGGGTCTGGTCTCGTCGAACACCACGGCACCTATGCCGTGCTCGGCCAGGAGGGCGGCAAGCCGGCCCACCACGCCAATCTGGCCCAGGATCTTGTCGGTGACGATGAGCGCCTTGCGATAGCCATGTCCCTGGATATCCGCTGCCGCTTCCTGCAGGCAGCCCGCCCCCATCAGGTTGATTGCGGGAATGTAGAACTTGAATGTCGCCATGATGGACTCCGTATGATTAGCCATTAAGTGGTATGCGGGCGCCAACATAACAGCGTCGGAGGGGATGAGAAGGGGTCAATGGTATCTCGTTTGCAACTTTGTGGACTCGATCGCGCTCTTTAAATGGACGGTCGCTCAAGGCTTGACAAGGGATGGGAGTGCAAAAGGAACGTAAAAACGTTTTTCAAGAAATTCATCATCTTAGCAAACGTTTCGCGCCATTTTTGTCAGCTTTGAAGCGCAGAAGTGTGAGGCGCATCAAGGAATTGGAAAGCGCTTTCGACCATAGTTGGCGCCTCCCCGGATGAGGGGACACCGGCTTGAAAGTACCGTAAAGAATCACCTTAACTGCACTCGGCTGCCATGCGGCGGGGCGCAACCAGGAGTCCACTATGTCTGATGTATTTCACTTGGGTTTGAAAAAAGCGGATCTGCAAGGCGCCACCCTGGCGATCGTCCCCGGTGACCCCGAGCGCGTGAAGCGCATCGCAGAACTGTTGGACAACCCGGTGCACCTGGCCAGCCATCGTGAATTCACCACCTGGCGCGGCGAGATGGACGGCAAGGCCGTGATCATCTGCTCCACCGGTATCGGTGGCCCGTCCACCTCCATCGCGGTGGAAGAGCTGGCCCAGCTGGGTATCCGTACCTTCCTGCGCATCGGCACCACCGGCGCCATCCAGCCGCACCTGAACGTGGGCGACGTGATCGTCACCACCGGCTCCGTGCGCCTCGACGGTGCCAGCCTGCACTTCGCGCCGATGGAGTTCCCGGCAGTGGCCGACTTTGACTGCACCACCGCCCTGGTGAACACCGCCAAGGAGCTGGGCTCCAAGCTGCATGTGGGCGTCACTGCTTCTTCTGACACCTTCTACCCGGGTCAGGAGCGTTACGACACCGTATCCGGTCGCGTGGTACAACGTTTCCAGGGTTCCATGAAAGAGTGGCAAGCCATGGGCGTGCTGAACTACGAGATGGAGTCCGCGACCCTGCTGACCATGTGTACCAGCCAGGGCCTGCGTGCGGGCATGGTGGCCGGTGTCATCGTGAACCGTACCCAGCAGGAAATCCCGAACGCCGAAACCATGGCGAAAACCGAATCTGATGCCATCAAGATCGTGCTGGGCGCCGCTCGCAAGCTGATCTGATAGCACCACACCGAGTGGGGGGTGGGGGCCGTTGCGAAAGCGCGGCCCCTATCTTTATCCGCCGTTTGCCCCTTTTGCCTTCCTGGCCCTGCTTTCCCCCTTCTTCGTTACCCCTGTTGCACCGTCATGGCCGCCAGTGCCTGCGCAAAGGGTGCCTCACAGCGGATCTGTACCGCTTCGCCGCTCACCGGGTGCACAAAACCGAGTTCACTGGCGTGCAGCATCAGTCTGGGGGCTCGTTCGCAGCCTGGCGGGAGCAGGCCGCCATAGAGATCGCATCCCAGGATGGGATGGCCCAGCCACTGGCTGTGGATGCGCAGCTGGTGGGTGCGCCCGGTTTCCGGTACCAGCCTGACCCGGGTCAATGGCACCGGCTGGCCTGCCCCCTCCAGGGTGAGCCGCTCCATCACCCGATAGCGTGAGCGGGCGGGTTTGCCGCTGGCGGCGCAGATGCTCATCAGCGGGAACAGCGCCGGATCCTTGGCGATGGATGCGTCGATGACGCCCTCATCCACCGCCAGATGGCCGCAGAGCAGTGCCTCGTAAGCCTTGCTCACGGTGCGCTGGCTGAACTGGTGGCAGAGCAGGGCGTTGATGCTCTTGTTTTTGGCCACCACCATGACGCCCGAGGTGCCAAAGTCGAGGCGGTGCACCAGGGTGCAGCCGGGGTAATCCTGTACCAGCCGGTAGTGGACCGAATCGAGGTTCTGCGGGTTCTTGCCCGAGAGGCTCAGCAGGCCGCTCGGCTTGTTGATAAGCAGCAGATGCGCATCCTCAAACAGGATCTCGATGGTGGCGGCGCAGGGCGGGGCGATGAAGATGTCGACGATGACGGACATGGGGCAGCCGGACGATGAAGGGGGAGGGATCATACCCGAACGATGGCGGCGCGGCGAATCTGGGTGTCCGCTCCCAAGGCCTGTCGCCAAGTACTTGATCTCGTTGGTTGAGGCGTTTTGTGACTCCCTCCTGAGTTCATCTGGCCATCTCTTGCTAAGGTATGGCTCCCTGTCATGTTGTAAGGAGTCTGTCCATGGCGTTGCCCGTTATTCTCGATTGCGATCCCGGCCACGATGATGCCATCGCCCTCATTCTGGCGCTGGCGAGCCCCGAGCTGAAGGTGCTGGCGGTCACCACCAGCGCGGGCAACCAGACCCCGGACAAGACCCTCAACAATGCCCTGCGCATCCTGACCCTGCTCGGCCGCGACGACATCCCGGTGGCGGCGGGGGCTGCCAAGCCTCTGGCCCGTGAGCTCATTATCGCCGACAACGTCCATGGCGAATCGGGGCTGGACGGCCCAGAACTGCCGGAGCCCGCCTTTGCTCCCCGGGCGATGAGCGCCCTTGAACTGATGGCAAGATGTCTGCGCGAGAGCCCGGAGCCGGTCACCCTGGTGCCGACCGGGCCGCTCACCAACATTGCCCTCTTGCTGGCGGCCCACCCCGAGCTCAAGCAGAAGATCGCCCGCATCGTGCTGATGGGGGGCGCCGCCGGTGCGGGCAACTGGACCCCCGCGGCGGAATTCAATATTTATGTGGATCCCGAAGCGGCCGATATGGTCTTCAAGTCGGGGCTGCCCATCACCATGTGCGGGCTGGACGTGACCCACGAGGCCCAGGTGATGGACGAGGATATCGAGCGGGTACGCGCCATTCCCAACCCGGTGGCGCAGTGCGTGGCACAGCTGCTCGACTTTTTCATGATCTATCATCGGGATCCCAAGTGGGGATTTGCTGGCGCGCCGCTCCATGACCCCTGTACCATCGCCTGGCTGCTGGCGCCCTCCCTGTTTCACGGGGTGGAGTGCCGGGTCGATATCGAAACCGGCGGGACCCATACCCTGGGGATGACGGTGGTGGATCGCTACGACCTGACCGGCAAACCGGCCAATGCCCTGGTGCTGCTGGGGCTCGACAGGGTAGGTTTCATCGAGTTGCTGGTGCAGCGACTGCGCTCATTTGGTTGAAATCCTGGACATCGGATAAGGGGTTGGGAATGTGGAAAGGGACGTTGGCGCTGCTGACATGCATGCAACTGACGGGTTGCGCGACCCCGTTCGAGAAGATGTGGCAGGGGCTGGCGACCTGCGAGCTGGACACCCTTCATCTCGACATCGAGACCGGGCGCCCGGCCAATCCGCAGCTCGCCATGTATACCCCTGACAAGGTGAGCGAGGGCTTTGCCTGGTACAAGGTCCATCAGGAGTTGCACGGCCTGCCCATCGTCGGCTTCCTGGTGCCAGCCTCCACCTTCGAGGTACATGCCCTCTTCGTGGATACCCCCATCGCCAATGCCCGCAGGCTGACCCACAACGCCTATGGCAGCGAATTTTCCGACGAGAGGCTGCATGACGAGGGGATGGCCCCCCTGTTGCTGCGCGACCCCAACAATCCCAAGCGCTCCATCATCGACTGCACCCGGGGTGAGTCGGCGGAGCCGCTGCCGGAAGCGTCTTTCGGCGAAGGGGAGTGAGTCCGGGGGAGGGCAACGGGATATCAGGCCAGACAAGAAAGGGGCCAGCCGCAAGGCTGGCCCCTTCTCTATGGGAGCAGACCCGGGTCCGGGGTGTCAGGGATACCCCAGGGTCTGCCTGATGACGGGAAGCTGCGCAGCAATCCAGGCCGGATTGATGGGCCCCCAGTCGCTGATGCGGTAGTGCCCCTGCAGATGGCGAGCCCCCTCGGTCTGCTCGAAGGCGCACTGGATGTCGAGCTCAGCCAGGGCGCTGAGGGTGTCCTGGGCGGTGCGGCGCGGCATGCCGGTCGCCTCCATGATGGCGGGCACGGTGTCCGTGCCCTGACTGATGAGGTGAGCCACGTAGAGCCGGCGATAGAAGCTGGTGCGGGTCTTGCTCGGCTCGCTCATATCTCGTCCTCGAGGCGATCGAAGTAGCGCCAGGTGGCGATGGCCGCCTTGCCCATCACCAGGGCCCAGACACCGAACCAGAACCAGCGGAAGAAGCTCCAGGTGGAGGCATCGGGCTCGGTGCTCGCGATCTTGGTGACGTTGGGGAACATGGAGAACATGTTCACGCGCCAGCCGTAGGAGGTGATGATGGCCAGGCGTTTTTCGAACTCCATGGACTTGGCCTTGGCCTGGACGTCGGCGGCGTTGAACTTGAAGTAGAAGGGCCAGCCCCATTCGGTGTCTTCATTGCGAAACACCCGGATCTTCTCGCCGGGGCGTTCGGTGTAGATGTAATAGACGTCGGTGGTGGGGCCGTCAGCCGGGTTCTTCTGGCTGATGGGGCCATCCTTGTCGGTGCGCTTCACCTCCACCCCGGTGATGGTGGCGATGGTGTGCTCCGGCAGATAGAAATCGAGCCAGAGTGCGGAGAGCAGGGCGATGAGGCCGAGCATGATAAAAGCGGGTTTCTTGAACTTCAGGCTCATGATGATCTCTCGATGAGGGGGAGTGACGTGCCTCTACCATACCCACATTTGTGCATGCAGCCCAGCCCCCAATGACACCTTGATGGCAAAAACCCGTTTTAAACAGGAGGCGTGAAGGGGGAGGGGCAAGTGCGGGGCCAGCGCCGGGCCCCACGGTATCGAAGAGATCCTCGCAGTATCAGAGCTGGAACTGGGCGAGCTGCCTGCGCTGCTGCTCGGCGAGCTGTGACAGTTCGTGACTGGCGGCGGCACTCTGGCTGATGCCGGCGGCGTTCTGGTTCACGATCTCGTGGATGTTGGTGAGGTTGCGGCTGATGTCGGCGGTGACGCAGGATTGTTGTTCTGCCGCGGTCGCCACCTGGGCGTTGGCACCGTTGATCTGGTTGACCGCGTCCGTGATGCCCCCCAGCAAGGCCTGTACCTCGGCGGAGAGCTGCCGGTTGTGGCCGAGGATCTCCAGGGTCTGCTGCACGCCGCTGTTGGCGGAGAGGGACTGGCTCTGCAACTGCTCGATGATGGCCTGGATCTCCTTGGTGGAGTCCTGGGTACGGGCAGCCAGCAGGCGCACTTCGTCGGCCACCACCGCAAAGCCGCGGCCGCTTTCACCGGCGCGGGCCGCCTCGATGGCGGCGTTGAGGGCCAGCAGGTTGGTCTGCTCCGAAATGCTCTGAATGACTTCGATCACCTTGCCGATCTGCTCGGACTGGGACTTGAGCCTGGCCACCACAGTCGCGGCGTTCTCCAGACTGCCCGCCATGCGGCCGTTGGCCTCGATGCTTTCGGCAAACAGGGCCAGCCCCTGCTCGACCCGACTGTTGGCATCCCGGGCCAGCTCGTCGGCCAGGGCGGCGTTGTGGTTGACGTTGTCGGCGGTGCTGGCCAGCTCGGTGACGGCGGAGGCCACCTGTTCGGTCTCACCCCGCTGCTGCTGCAGGGCGGGAGCACACTTTGTTGATATTTTAACCAAAGAATAACTGAGCCCGATAGTCGTCATTCCAGCCGGCT
>NZ_JAPDBQ010000137.1:0-11574 GCF_027705325.1 Aeromonas sp. QDB18 | reverse complement strand
ATCGATTGGATCGGACATACTGAGTACAGTGAAACCAGAATAGAGCAATTAGATCACATCTTTAATCTGATTGGTATTATTGCCCGCAGCGCTCTGCGAGATGAAAAGGGCGGCATCACGCCGGAGCAGGGCATTGCGCCGTCGCAGAGGAGAACACAAGGCGCAGCCGTTGATACATGAGGTGGCGTTGCAGGCGCGCGATGGTATGGAGAGGGGAAGAAGAGCGGCAAACGCCGGATACAAAAAAACCAGCCTGAGCTGGTCTGTTTGGTACTGCTTTCGATGGTGCGGAAGGAGAGACTCGAACTCTCACGCCTAGGGCGCCAGAACCTAAATCTGGTGCGTCTACCAATTTCGCCACTTCCGCAAGAATAATGGTGGCTATGACGGGATTCGAACCTGTGACCCCCGCATTATGAGTGCGATGCTCTAACCAACTGAGCTACATAGCCGTCTTGTGCACGACTCGCGTCGAATACAAGTAAAAATGGCTGGGGCACTAGGATTCGAACCTAGGTATGGCGAGATCAAAACCCGCTGCCTTACCGCTTGGCGATGCCCCAACAGTGTTCTTTGCAATCGGATGATTGAAGGAACGTTTTTCAAACATGGTGGCTATGACGGGATTCGAACCTGTGACCCCCGCATTATGAGTGCGATGCTCTAACCAACTGAGCTACATAGCCGTTTGTTGTCAACCACATAGGTGGAAGAGAACATAAAAATGGCTGGGGTACTAGGATTCGAACCTAGGGATGGCGAGATCAAAACCCGCTGCCTTACCGCTTGGCGATACCCCAACAGCGATGCCTGACAGAGACTATCAAACATCATTCAAAAAATGGCTGGGGTACTAGGATTCGAACCTAGGGATGGCGAGATCAAAACCCGCTGCCTTACCGCTTGGCGATACCCCAACTAGATATGGTGGCTATGACGGGATTCGAACCTGTGACCCCCGCATTATGAGTGCGATGCTCTAAC
The DNA here is from genome assembly GCF_027705325.1 of Aeromonas sp. QDB18. NCBI lineage: Bacteria > Pseudomonadati > Pseudomonadota > Gammaproteobacteria > Aeromonadales > Aeromonadaceae > Aeromonas > Aeromonas sp. QDB18. The sequence goes on along the minus strand of NZ_JAPDBQ010000137.1, from coordinate 10,590 downwards.
CAACTGAGCTACATAGCCAACCGTGCTTCCAGTGAGTCGTTGCCTCGTCACTGTGCGGCCGGAATTATGCGTATCTGGCTCTGGGGCGTCAACCCTTTTTTTGTTTGAAAAAACGAATTTGGGTGCGTTTGGCGAGTTATTGGCCGCTATCGTGCAAAAGCCCAACAATCTGGTTTTTTTTACGACATTCGCACCCAGATCGCGCCTCTGGCCAGATAAAAAAGAGGCCAGCAAATGCTGGCCTCTCATGGGGTTAGACGTTGAACAGGAAGTTCATGATATCGCCATCCTTGACGATGTAGTCTTTCCCTTCCGCGCGCATCTTGCCTGCTTCCTTGGCGCCTTGCTCACCCTTGTAGGTGATAAAGTCGTCGAAGGCGATGGTCTGGGCGCGAATAAAGCCTTTTTCGAAGTCGGTGTGGATCTTGCCAGCGGCCTGCGGGGCGGTGGCGCCTACCGGAATGGTCCAGGCGCGCACTTCTTTCACACCGGCGGTGAAGTAGGTCTGCAACTTGAGCAGCTCGTATCCGGAGCGGATCACCCGGTTCAGGCCCGGCTCCTCGATGCCCAGATCCGCCATGAACTCGGCGCGGTCTTCGTCGTCCAGCTCGGCGATGTCCGCCTCGATGGCGCAGCAGACGACCACGACAACGGCGTTCTCGGCGGCGGCTATCTCACGGACCTGATCCAGGTAGGGGTTGTTCTCGAAGCCATCTTCCGCCACGTTGGCGATGTACATGGTGGGTTTCAGGGTCAGGAAGTTGAGGTGGCTGACGGCGTCCAGCTCATCCTTGTCCAGCTTCATGCCGCGGATCATCTGGCCGTTTTCCAGGGCAACCTTGATCTTCTCCAGCACTTCCACTTCCAGCTTGGCATCCTTGTCGCCGCCCTTGGCACGCTTGGACTGGCGATTGATGGCGCGCTCGCAGGCATCCAGGTCGGAGAGGGCCAGCTCGGTGTTGATGACCTCGATGTCGTCGGCCGGGGAGACCTTGCCCGCCACGTGGACGATGTTCTCGTCCTCGAAGCAGCGCACCACGTGACCGATGGCTTCGGTTTCACGGATGTTGGCGAGGAACTGGTTGCCAAGGCCTTCGCCCTTGGAGGCACCGGCCACCAGGCCGGCGATGTCCACGAACTCCATGGTGGTCGGCACGACACGCTGCGGATTGATGATGGCCGCCAGCTGGTCGAGGCGGGGATCTGGCATGGGGACCACACCCGTGTTCGGCTCAATGGTGCAGAACGGGAAGTTGGCGGCTTCGATGCCGGCCTTGGTCAGCGCATTGAACAGGGTGGATTTGCCTACATTGGGCAGGCCCACGATACCGCATTTAAAACCCATGGATTGTTACCTTGTTGATGGATGCTTCAAGGGGCCGCGCGGGCGGCCCGTGTCGTGTTGCTTGACCCCGAGGCGAGGGATCTCGCCAGGGGCCGGTCATCTTGAACTGCCTGGCGATGCAGGCTGAAGGCCTAGACTTTCTCGGCCTTGAAGCTGTGCAGGCGATTCATGGCCTTGGTCATGTCCTGCTTGAACAGAATGTCGGTGGCGCGCAAGGATTCGTCCAGTGCGGCCTCGATCAGACTCTGCTCACTGCTGGGCGCCTTGGTCAGCACGAAGCCGGCGACCAGCTCCTTGGCGCCCGGATGGCCGATGCCAAGGCGCAGCCGGAAGAAGTTATTGTTGTTGCCCATCCTGGCGATGATGTCCTTGAGGCCGTTATGGCCGCCGTGACCGCCCCCTTGCTTGAACTTGGCGATGCCGGGAGGCAGGTCCAGCTCGTCGTGGGCCACCAGGATCTCTTCCGGGGCGATCTGGTAGAAGCGCGCGAGCGCCGCCACGGCCTTGCCGGAGAGATTCATGTAGGTGTTCGGGATGAGCAGCCGCACATCCTGCCCGTCCACCAGGAAGCGGGCGGTGTGGCCGAAGAACTTGGGCTCTTCGCGCAGGCTGACATTGTGCCAGCGTGCCAGTTGCTCCACATACCAGGCGCCCGCATTGTGGCGGGTCTTGGCATATTCGGGGCCGGGATTACCCAGCCCGACAATCAGTTTGATTTGACTTGTCACGCTTGATGTCTTCACTCGCTACTTGCCATGGGCGGATGACCCGGGGCAATGGGACGCAATATTCTAGCCGCCGAGTGGCGATCACTCAACCAAAGTGCGGCAAGGTCGGGGAAAAGCCGGACAGAAGGGCTCGGGTGGGGTGGCTCGTCCGAGGTTTTCGTCTCTTGCCGAGTGGAGGTTGGCGGCTGGCGCCAGGCACCCAAAAAAACAAAAACCGCCATTCGGCGGTTTTTGTCACAACAGGGTCTATCAATGCTCGAACATGGCAGAGATGGACTCTTCGTTGCTGATGCGGCGAATCGCTTCGGCCAGCACGGAGGAGAGGGTCAGCTGCTTGACCTTGCCGACTGCCTTCATCTCCGGGGTGAGCGGGATGGAGTCGGTGATGATCAGCTCGTCGATGACCGAATTCTTGATGTTTTCAACGGCGGTGCCGGAGAAGACAGGGTGGGTCGCATAGGCGAACACGCGCTTGGCACCACGCTCTTTCAGCGCTTCGGCCGCTTTGCACAGGGTGCCGCCGGTGTCGATCATGTCGTCGACGATGACGCAGTCACGACCGGCTACGTCGCCGATCAGGTGCATGACCTGGGAGACGTTCGGACGGGGACGACGCTTGTCGATGATGGCGATGTCGGTGTCGTCCAGCAGCTTGGCGATGGCACGGGCACGGACTACGCCGCCGATGTCCGGTGACACGACCACGGGGGATTCGAGGTTCTTGGCCTTCATGTCTTCCAGCAGCACCGGGCTGCCGAACACGTTGTCGACGGGGACGTCGAAGAAGCCCTGGATCTGCTCGGCATGCAGGTCAACGGTCAGCACACGGTCCACACCCACGCTGGAGAGGAAGTCTGCGACGACCTTGGCGGTGATGGGCACACGGGCGGAGCGGACGCGGCGGTCCTGACGGGCATAACCAAAGTAGGGGATAACGGCAGTGATACGGCCAGCTGAAGCACGACGCAGTGCATCCACCATGACGATCAATTCCATCAAATTGTCGTTGGTCGGGGCACAGGTGGATTGAATGATGAAGATATCGCCACCGCGTACATTCTCGTTGATCTGTACGCTGATCTCGCCGTCGCTAAAGCGACCTACGGCAGCATTGCCGAGTTTGATAAACAGGCGATCTGCGATCTTCTGGGCTAGTTCCGGCGTTGCGTTACCAGCAAACAGCTTCATGTCAGGCACGGTTTGAAACCTCGGGGTTGCATCCAGTATGTGGGGAGTCTGATTTTAGACCCGTATCGTTTGGGGGCAAACGATTTAGCAAGATGACGGACAAGGTCTCTGGGCGATGTCGAGGATGGCGTCTCATCACCCGCAGGGTGGGTGGACGGGAATCCACCTTGAGCGCCATCACGTCAGATTGGCCCAAGACACATCGACGAGGTCAACACCTCCCGATGCGGCCTCAACAAGGAGAGAGTTGGCTGGGGTACTAGGATTCGAACCTAGGAATGGCGAGATCAAAACCCGCTGCCTTACCGCTTGGCGATACCCCAATCACTCACTTGTTGCAAAGTGACGAAGAGTGGTGATATGTTCTCGCCCTTGGCGACAAACCCATCCCAGCCTTCCGGCACTCTTGCCAACACCTTCCGAGCAGCCATTTCGTCTTCAAATCGAGCAAAGACGCAGGCGCCAGTGCCCGTCATTCTTGACGGCGCGTATTCTAGCAACCAGCCGAGCGCATTGGCAACCTCGGGGTGGCGCTTTTTCACCAGCAGTTCGCAATCGTTTTTCCACTCTCCTGCCAGCAGATTGTCCAGGGTCATCTTGGGGGTGTTGCGGGGCAGGTCGGGATCCTGGAACACGGCGGCGGTGGCCACATGGCAATCGGGCTTGAGTACCAGGTACCAGGCATCCGGCACCTCGACCGGTTGCAACCGCTCCCCCACGCCCTCGGCGAAGGCGGCCTTGCCCCGCACGAACACCGGCACGTCGGCGCCCAGCTGCACGCCGAGCTCTGCCAGCTCGTCTTCACTCAAGCCGGCTTGCCAGAGGTGGTTCAGGGCCACGAGGGTGGTGGCCGCGTCCGACGAGCCGCCCCCGATGCCACCGCCCATGGGTAGTACCTTCTCCAGCCGGATATGGGCTCCCTGCGGACTGGCCAATCGGCTCTGCAACAGTCGCGCAGCCCGGATGATGAGGTTTTGTTCATCGGGCACGCCGGGAATGGCCGGGCTCAAGGTGAGCTGGTCGCTGCCGGGGATCGGCTCGAATTCGAGCCAGTCGCCGTGGTTGAGGAAGATGAAGAGGGTCTGCAGTTCGTGGTAGCCATCGGGGCGGCGGCCGTTGACGTGCAGGAAGAGGTTGAGCTTGGCCGGGGCTGGCCAGCGGATCGGCGCCTGGTCGTGCATCATGGTGCCAGGGTCCACTCGTTGATCTGCAGCTTGAGACGGCTCTCCTGCCCGGTCATAGTGAGCAGGTGGGGCAGGCGATAGCCGTCCTGATCCCGATAGTCCCCGTAGACGATCTGCCACTGGCCGTCGCGCACGCTGGCGAGGCTGGCATCGGGGTTGAGCTCGAATTCGGCCTGCCCCGGCAATCCCTTGATCCACTCAGGCAGCCCGGCCACTGGAATGTGCCAGCCGGTGAGCTGATAGACCAGGAGCTCGGCATCCTGGCTCTGGTGTTGTTTTCCGTCGTTGTCGAGCAGAGTCACCTCGCCGCCGGTGCGGGAGAGTTCCAGAATATGGGTGCCGATGAGGCTGGTGAGGTTGAGGCGATAGTCATCGCCGTTTTGCTGCCAGTTGAGGCGGGCGCTGCCCTTCTGGCGGGCGGTGATGATGGCCATCTTGCCCGACAACTGCCAGTGTGTGAGGCGTTCGAGGCGGGCGCGCTCCTGCTGCCAGTTGACCTGATCCCGCTGGGGTTGGGTGGTGGTACAGCCCGCCAGCACCAGCAGGCAGGCGAGGGAGAAGATACGCAACAACAAGGTGGAGCTCCGCAGATGAGGTTTGCGACAGTATAAGGGGCGGCCGTATTGCTTTTAAAGACTTACCCTTTCTCGTACAATTGTCGGCCTCTACACCCTGTGCATGAAACGATCATCACCCACCCATGAGTCTGCTTGCCCTCGGAATCAACCACAACACCGCCAGTGTCGCCTTGCGGGAGCGGGTCGCCTTTGGCCCGGACCGCATCGATCGCGCCCTGCGTGAGCTGGTGGAGCAGCCTGGCGTCAGCGAGGCGGTGATCGTCTCCACCTGCAACCGCACCGAGCTCTATTGCAGCCTGGAGCAGGGGCAGGGGGAGCAGGTGCTGAACTGGTTGCAGCGGTTCCACGGGCTGGAGGCGAGCGAGGTGCTCTCCGCCATCTACCGGCACCAGGACGAGGAAGCGGTGCGACACCTGATGCGGGTGGCCTGCGGCCTCGACTCCCTGGTGCTCGGGGAGCCGCAGATCCTGGGGCAGATCAAGCAATCCTACGCCCACGCCCAGCAGGCGGATGCGGTGAAAGGATCCCTGGAGCGCCTGTTCCAGAAATCCTTCTCGGTGGCCAAACGGGTGCGCACCGACACCGAGATCGGCGCCAGCGCAGTGTCGGTGGCCTTCGCCGCCGTGAGCCTGGCCCGCCGTATCTTCTCCGATCTCTCCCAGACCAAGGTGCTGCTGGTGGGCGCCGGTGAAACCATCGAACTGGTGGCCCGCCACCTGCGCGAGCAGAGCGTGACCCGGATGATGGTGGCGAACCGGACCCTGCAACGGGCCCAGTTGCTGGCAGAGGAGTTCGGTGCCCAGGTAATGACCCTGGAGGAGATCCCGGACTACCTGCACGAGGCGGACATCGTCATCAGCTCCACGGCAAGCCCCCTGCCCATCATCGGCAAGGGCATGGTGGAGCGGGCGCTCAAGGCGCGTCGCTTCAAGCCCATGTTCCTGGTGGATATCGCCGTGCCCCGCGACATCGAAGCCGAGGTGGACGAGCTTTCCGATGCCTATCTCTACACGGTGGACGATCTGCAGGGCATCATCGAGCAGAACCTAGAGACCCGCAAGCGGGCGGCCGCCGAGGCGGAACTCATCGTGCAGGAAGAGCGCGACGAGTTCATGGGCTGGTATCGCAGCCAGCACTCGGTGGATCTCATTCGCGATTATCGCCATCAGTCACAGCAGGTCGCCGACGAAGAGTTGCAGCGGGCCCTGCTGGCCCTGCAACAGGGTGAAAATGCCGAGCAGGCGCTCAAGGCCATGGCCCATCGCCTCACCAACAAGCTGATCCACGCACCGACCCAGGCCCTGCGCCAGGCCGCCGCCCAGGGGGACAGCCACAAGCTGGCCCAACTGCGTCAGGTGCTGGGATTGTCACAAGAATCATAGTGTTGGGACGGCCCTTTGCCGTCCCGTCCTCCATCGAGAATCCAAGAGTCATGAACCCCTCATTGATCAGAAAGCTGGAAGGCCTCATCGAGCGCCATGAAGAAGTACAGGCCTTGCTCGGGGAGCCCGGGGTCGCCTCGGATCAGGACAGATACCGCGCCCTGACCCGGGAGTATGCCCAGCTGGAAGATATCGTTCACGCCTTCCAGCGTTTCCGCCAGGCCGAAGAGAACCTCGACACCACCCGGCTGATGCTGGAGGAAGAGGATGCCGAGCTGCGGGAGATGGCGCAGGAGGAACTGCCGCTCGCCAAGGCGACCTTCGAGGAGCAGGAGCAGGCGCTTCAGGTGATGCTGTTGCCGCGCGACCCCAAGGATGACAACAACTGCTATCTGGAGATCCGCGCCGGTGCCGGTGGCGACGAGGCGGCCATTTTCGCGGGGGATCTGTTCCGCATGTACTCCCGCTACGCCGAGCGTCAGGGGTGGCGTGTCTCCATCGTCAGCTGCAATGACGGCGAACACGGCGGCTACAAGGAGGTGATCGCCAAGGTGGACGGCGAGCACGTCTACGGCCGCCTCAAGTTCGAGTCCGGCGGCCACCGGGTGCAGCGAGTCCCCGAGACCGAATCCCAGGGCCGGGTGCACACCTCCGCCTGTACCGTGGCCGTGCTGCCGGAAGTGCCGGAAGCCGAGCAGGTGGAGATCAACCCCTCCGAGCTGAAGATCGACACCTTCCGCGCTTCCGGTGCCGGCGGCCAGCACGTCAACAAGACCGACTCCGCCATCCGCATCACCCACCTGCCCACCGGGCTGGTGGTGGAGTGCCAGGACGAGCGCTCCCAGCACAAGAACCGCGCCAAGGCGATGTCGGTGCTCTCCGCTCGCCTGCAGGCGGCCGAGGACGAACGCCACCGCGCCGCCGAGCAGAGTACCCGCCGCAACCTGGTGGGCTCCGGGGATCGCTCCGAGCGCATCCGCACCTACAACTATCCCCAGGGGCGTCTCTCCGAGCACCGGATCAACCTCACCCTCTATCGTCTGGGCGAAATCCTGGAAGGGGATCTGGACTGCGTGATCACCCCCCTGGTGCAGGAGTATCAGGCGGATCAGCTCGCCTCCCTGGCCGAGAGCAACTGATGCAGATCCAGCAGGCCCGCGCCCATATCATGGCGACCCTGGCCTCCGGGGAATCCCCCCGTGCCGACGCCGATGCCCTGCTCTGTCATCTGCTGGATTGCCGGCGCAGCTATCTGATGACCTGGCCGGAGCACGAGCTCGATGCCGCCCAGCAGGCGACCCTGGCGGGCTGGCTTGCCCGTCGCCTCAATGGTGAGCCCATTGCCCACCTCATCGGCGAGCGGGAGTTCTGGTCGCTGCCGCTGAAAGTGAGCCCGGCCACCCTGATCCCGCGCCCCGATACCGAGGTGCTGGTGGAACAGGCGCTGGCCCGCCTGCCGGGCGGCCCCTGCGCCCTGCTGGATCTGGGCACGGGCACCGGTGCCATCGCCCTTGCACTCAAGTCTGAGCGACCGGATGCCGATGTATGGGCGGTGGACAGGATGCCGGCCGCGGCCGCGTTGGCCCGCACCAACAGCGCCGCCCTGGGGTTGCCCATCGAGGTGCGCGACGGCAGCTGGTTTGCGCCGCTCTCGGATGCACCGCGCTTTGCGATGATCGTCTCCAACCCGCCTTACATCGACGGGACGGACCCCCATCTTCACGAGGGGGACGTGCGCTTCGAGCCGCGCTCCGCCCTGGTGGCGGAGGAGCAGGGGCTGGCGGATATCCGCCTCATCGTCACCCAGGCGCCCGCCCATCTGGTGCCAGGTGGCTGGCTGTTGCTGGAACACGGCTGGGATCAGGGGGAGGCGGTGCGTCAACTCCTGCTGCAACAAGGCTACGTCCAGGTGGAAACCGTGCGCGATTACGGCGATAACGAGCGGGTGACCCTGGGGCGCCTGGCTCAGTGATATGACGGGCGGCCCGGTCTGCCCCTGTTCAAGGAAATCTTATGTATGTTGTTCTCAAGCATCTGCACCTCACCCTGATTGCCGGGGCCGTGCTGATGTTTATCCTGCGCTTTTACTGGTTGCAGACCGGCTCCGCGCTAGCAGGGGGAGCCCGCACCCTCAAGATCAGCGGCTGGCTCAACGGCCTGGTGGTGCTCTCCGGTGCGCTGCTCTGCATGGTGCTGGGTCTCAACCCCCTCAACAACGCCATCCCCTGGCTGGCCGAGAAGCTGACATCCATCCTGGTGGTGGCGTTTCTGGCCATGATGGCGCTGCGTCTGGCCCGCAGCAACGGCATCCGCTGGTTTGCCTTCCTGGGCGCACTGGGGTGGATCTTCTTTATCGCCAAGCTTGCGGTGCAAAAGCAGGCCAGCCTGTTCGGCTAGGAAGGATGACGATGATACGTGTGGATGAGTGGACCGACTTCGAGGCTCACGATCTGGCCGAGCTGGCGCTGTCGGTGAGCGACGAGATCCGGGGCCATGGCGGCACGGGAGAGGCCGAGCTTGCCCGCCTCGATGCCTGGCTGGACGAGACGATTGCCGAGGGAGACTGCGACGAGGTGCGCCGTCAGCTGTTGCAGGGTTTCTACCAGACCCTGGGCTTTCGTGGCGACTGGCAGGATTACTTCTCGTCCGCCAACTGCGATCTGGACCAGGTGCTGGCAAGGCGCAAGGGGATCCCGGTGAGCCTTGGCATCCTCCTCATCCAGCTGGGTCGCAAGATAGGGCTGGATGTGGAGGGGATCTGCTTCCCCGGCCATTTCCTCCTGAGTTTTGCCGGTCTGGACGGGGAGGTCTATGTGGACCCCTTCAACGGTGATGAACTGAGCCGGCACCGCATCGAACTGCTGCTGCGCGGTGCCCTCGGCAACCTGGCGAGTCTGAGCGATGATCATCTGCAGCCATCGGGGCAGTGGGAGATCATCGAGCGCTTGCTCAATGTCAGCAAGGGCGCCCTGCTGCGCGAGGAGCGCATGACGGAGGCGTTGCGCTGCAGCGAGCTGCTGCTGCGCATGAAGCCCGGCGATCCGCTGGAGACGCGGGATCGGGGCTTCATCTATGAGCAACTCGATTGCCCGCGCTTTGCCGCCGACGATTTCGAATACTTTATTGAACAATGCCCTGATGATCCCGTGGCCGACGTGCTGAAAACCCAGCTGGCCACCCTGGATCTCAGTCCCAAGCCCCTCCATTAAGGATCCCTGAGATGGAACAGAAGAATATCAAGGTCAACCAGATCGACGTCGCCAACGACAAACCTTTCGTGCTGTTCGGCGGCATGAACGTGCTGGAATCCCGCGACATGGCGATGGCGGTGTGCGAGAAGTACGTGGAAGTGACCAGCAAGCTCGGCATCCCGTTCGTGTTCAAGGCGAGCTGGGACAAGGCCAACCGCTCCTCCATCCACTCCTATCGCGGCCCGGGTCTGGAAGAGGGGATGAAGATCTTCCAGGAGCTGAAAGCGACCTTCGGCATGCCGGTGATCTCCGATCTGCATGAGCCCCATCAGGCCAAACCGGTCGCCGAGGTGGTCGACGTCATCCAGCTGCCCGCCTTCCTGGCGCGCCAGACCGATCTGGTGGAGGCCATGGCCCGCACCGGCAACGTCATCAACATCAAGAAGCCGCAATTCCTGAGCCCAAGCCAGATGAAGAACATCACCGACAAGTTCGAGGAGTGTGGCAACGATCGCCTGATCCTCTGCGAGCGCGGTGCCAACTTCGGCTATGACAACCTGGTGGTGGACATGCTGGGCCTGAGCGTCATGAAGAAGAGTACCGGCGGCTATCCGGTCATCTTTGACGTCACCCACTCCCTGCAGTGCCGTGATCCCCTGGGAGCGGCCTCCGGCGGTCGCCGCGAGCAGGTGACCGAGCTGGCCCGTGCCGGCATGGCGGTGGGCCTGGCCGGTCTCTTTATCGAATCCCACCCGGATCCGAAAATTGCCCGCTGCGACGGCCCGAGCGCTCTGCCGCTGGAGAAGCTGGAAGGCTTCCTCAAGCAGATGAAGGCCATCGACGATCTCGTCAAGGGCTTCGAGCCCCTCGATACCTCCGCCTGATCGCGATTTTTACTATCAAAAATGCCCCGCCATGCGGCAATGCTGTTCAGATAAGCACTTTTTTGACTGATTATTCATAAATTGGATTTGAGTTGAGGGGGCAAGGCTGT
>NZ_JAPDBQ010000136.1:0-11660 GCF_027705325.1 Aeromonas sp. QDB18 | reverse complement strand
TTGGATCGGACATACTGAGTACAGTGAAACCAGAATAGAGCAATTAGATCACATCTTTAATCTGATTGGTATAAAAAACCGGCGCACGAGGCGCCGGTTCTGATCGCTTTGCTTGAAAGCGGAGGATTACACCACACCCTGGGTGCGCAGGTAATCCTCGTAGGTGCCGCCGAAGTCGCGGATGCCGTCTTCGGTCAGTTCCAGGATGCGGGTCGCCAGGGAGGAGACGAACTCGCGGTCGTGGGAGACGAAGATCAGGGTGCCCTTGTACATCTCCAGCGCCAGGTTCAAGGATTCGATGGATTCCATGTCCAGGTGGTTGGTCGGTTCGTCCATGATGAGGATGTTGGGGCGCTGCATCATCAGCTTGCCGAACAGCATGCGGCCCTGTTCACCACCGGAGAGCACCTTGACCGGCTTCTTGATGTCGTCCTGGGAGAAGAGCAGACGACCCAGCACGGAGCGCACCGCCTGTTCGTCTTCGTTTTCCTGCTTCCACTGTGCCATCCAGTCGAACACATTGAGATCGGTGTCGAAATCTTCGGCGTGATCCTGGGCGTAGTAGCCGATCTGGGCGTTCTCGGACCACTTGATGGTGCCGGTATCCGGTGCCAGGGCACCGACCAGCGTCTTGATCAGGGTGGACTTACCGATCCCGTTGGTACCCAGGATGGCGACCTTCTCGCCCACTTCCAGCATCATGTTGAGCCCCTTGAACAGGGGACCGTCGCCATAACCCTTGGAGACGCCCTCGATCTCCAGGATGTTGCGGTAGAGCTTCTTGTCCTGCTCGAAGCGGATGAAGGGGTTCTGACGGCTGGAGACCTTCACTTCCTCAATCTTGATCTTGTCGATCTGCTTGAGGCGGGAGGTAGCTTGGCTGGACTTGGAGGCGTTGGCGCTGAAGCGGGAGACGAAGGATTGCAGATCGGCGATCTGGGCCTTCTTCTTGGCGTTGTCGGCCAGCAGGCGCTCGCGGGCCTGGGTGGCAGCCAGCATGTACTCGTCGTAGTTGCCCGGGTAGACCCGCAGCTCGCCGTAGTCCAGATCCGCCATGTGGGTGCAGACGGAGTTCAGGAAGTGACGGTCGTGAGAGATGATGATCATGGTGCTTTCACGATCGTTGAGCACCTGCTCCAGCCAGCGAATGGTGTTGATGTCCAGGTTGTTGGTCGGTTCGTCCAGCAACAGGATGTCGGGGTTGGAGAAGAGCGCCTGCGCCAGCAGTACCCGCAGTTTCCAGCCCGGGGCCACTTCGCTCATCGGGCCGTTGTGCTGCTCGATGGGAATACCGGCACCCAGCAGCAGCTCGCCTGCGCGGGATTCGGCGGTGTAGCCATCATATTCGGCGACCAGGCCTTCCAGCTCGGCGGCCTTCATGTAGTCGTCGTCGGTGGCCTCCAGGTTGGCGTAGATGGCATCGCGTTCAGCGATGGCGGCCCACAGCTCGGTGTGGCCCATCATGACCACGTCCAGTACGCGCATCTCTTCGTAGGCGAACTGATCCTGGCGCAGCTTACCGATGCGCTCGTTGACATCCAGGCTCACATTGCCGCCGGTGGGTTCGAGATCGCCGCCGAGGATCTTCATGAAGGTGGACTTGCCACAGCCGTTGGCACCGATGAGGCCGTAGCGGTTGCCGCCGCCAAACTTGACGCTGATGTTCTCAAACAGCGGCTTGGCGCCGAACTGCATGGTGATGTTGTTGCTTGAAAGCACTGGAATGTCCCGGTTGGTCTGTCAAATGGCGCGCATTATGGCACAGATCCCCCGAAAGTTTTAGCAGGAACTGTGATCTGGCTCCATTGCGGGGGGGGGGGGGAAGGTTTCACGACCAGGCCGGCAACGGGCTCCGGCTTCTCTTGCAGAGGGGAGGCGAGGGGCGGTCATGAAAAAAGCCGGCACTGGGCCGGCTTGGATGCGTGGGATGCCACTTAGTGGGCGGAGGCGCCGGAGGCACCGAGCCCGGTCTGGGATCTGACGAACTGCGGGAAGAACTTCGCATGCTCGTCGGAGGCTGCCTGGGACTTGTCGGTGACCGAGAAGAACCAGATCCCGATGAAAGCCAGCCCCATGGAGAAGAGCGCCGGGTATTCGTAGGGGAAGATGGCCTGGGCATGACCCAGCACCTTCACCCAGACGGTGGGGCCCAGGATCATCAGGGTCACGGCGCTGATGAGACCGAGCCAGCCGCCATAGACGGCGCCACGGGTGGTCAGGCGGGACCAGAACATGGAGAGGAAGAGCACCGGGAAGTTGCAGCTCGCCGCGATGGAGAACGCCAGGCCCACCATGAAGGCGATGTTCTGCTTCTCGAACAGGATGCCAAGGCCGATGGCGACCACACCCAGTACCAGGGTGGTCATCTTGGAGACGCGCAGCTCGTCGGCCTCGTTGGCCTTGCCTTCCTTGATGACGCAGGCATAGAGGTCGTGAGAGACCGCGGAGGCCCCCGCCAGGGTCAGCCCGGCCACGACCGCCAGTATGGTGGCAAACGCCACGGCGGAGATGAAGCCCAGGAACAGGCTGCCGCCCACCGCATCGGCCAGATGGACCGCCGCCATGTTGGTGCCCCCCAGCAGGGCGCCGGTGGCATCCTTGAAGTCCGGGTTGGTGCTGACCAGCAGGATGGCGCCAAAGCCGATGATGAAGGTGAGGATGTAGAAGTACCCGATGAAGCCGGTGGCATAGAACACCGATTTACGGGCTTCCTTGGCATCGCTCACGGTAAAGAAGCGCATCAGGATGTGGGGCAGACCTGCGGTACCGAACATCAGGGCCAGCCCAAGGGAGATGGCGGAGATGGGGTCGGCGACCAGGCCGCCCGGGCTCATGATGGCCGCACCATTGGCATGCACCTTGACCGCTTCGCTGAACAGGGTACCGACGTCGAAGTTGACGGACTTCATCACCATGATGGCCATGAAGGAGGCACCGGAGAGCAGCATCACCGCCTTGATGATCTGTACCCAGGTGGTGGCCAGCATGCCGCCGAACAGCACGTAGAGCACCATCAGGATGCCGACCAGCACCACGGCCACGTGGTATTGGAGGCCGAACAGCAGCTCGATGAGCTTGCCGGCACCGACCATCTGGGCGATGAGGTAGAGGGCGACCACCACCAGGGAGCCGCTGGCGGAGAGGCTGCGCACCGAGGTCTGCTTGAGGCGGTAGGAGGCCACGTCGGCAAAGGTGTACTTGCCGAGGTTGCGCAGCCGCTCCGCGATCAGGAACAGGATGATGGGCCAGCCCACCAGGAAGCCGATGGAGTAGATGAGACCGTCGTAGCCCGAGGTGTAGACCAGGGCGGAGATGCCGAGGAAGGAGGCGGCGGACATGTAGTCACCGGCGATGGCCAGACCATTCTGGAAGCCGGTGATGCGCCCGCCGGCGGCGTAGTAGTCGGAGGCCGAGCGGTTGCGCTTGGAGGCCCAGTAGGTGATGAACAGGGTCGCGGCCACGAAGATCACGAACATCACGATGGCCGAGATATTGAGGGGTTGGCGTTGCACCTCGCCGCTGATGGCGTCGGCCGCCAGCAAGGGGGTGGAGATCAGACCTGCCAGCGGCAGCAGAAACTTGCCTTTCATGATTGCGCTCCCTTGAGGATCTTCTGGTTCAGCTCGTCGAACTCGCCGTTGGCACGAAATACGTAGATACCGGTCAGCACGAAGGCCGATACGATGAGACCAATCCCGACCGGGATGCCACGGGTGATGCTGGAGCCTTCGCTCAAGGGGGTGCCAAGCCAGCCCGGTGCAAAGGCGATGAGCAGGATGAACGCCAGGTAGAGCCCCAGCATCAGGATGGAGAGGGTCCAGGCAAAACGCTGGCGTTTGGCGACCAGTGCCTGGAAGTTGGGATCTTGCTGGATCCGAAGATACGGTTGCTGTTCCATTGCAGTTCTCCATGACAGTGAATGTCAGCGGTGGATGAGGGGTTCCCTACCGGACAGCACGGCTGTCCATGTAAGCAAAATGTGAATTAAATGTTATTTCCGAACAATTAGACTTTGGGATAAGCCAGCGGGCCGCCCTGATGCAGGCGTACAAAGACAAGGGCGGCGGTGACGGCATCGCTCAGGGCGTCGTGGGGGGGCAGGGCTGGCAGCGCCAGATGGCGACAGATCGCGGCCAGGTGCAGATCGATGGCGGCATCGGGATAGCGGCGATAGATGTGATCGTGATAGAGGCGGCTCACCTCGATGCCGCGCTGGGGCAGGGTGAGCCCCCACAGCCGTTGGCAGGCGAGGTTGAGAATGCGCAGGTCATAGGCGATGTGATACCCCACCAGCTCATGGGGGCCGATGAACTCCAGCAGCGCGCGCAGCGCGGGCTCCAGTGCCATTCCCTGTTGCAGATCCTGATGGCGCAGGCCGTGGATCACCACGGACCCGGCGCTCAGGCTGGCGGGAGCCTGGACCCGGATGGCAAGGGCATCGCCCGTCTCTATCCGGTTGCCCCGGATGCGCACCGCCCCGATGGAGACGATCTCCGCCAGCGCCGGATCCAGGCTGGTGGTCTCGAAGTCCAGCGCCACCCACTCGTCGCCAGCAGGGCGGGCAAAGAGCGGGGCAAACTCCCCCTCCCGAAACGTCCTGCCAAGCCAGCGGCGGCGCCAGTGCATCCACATCGCTATTGCCTAAGACGAAAGTGCAAGGTGAGCCATTGCTGGAACTTCTTCACCTGGTGCAGGGCATGGCGCAGCAGATCCCGCTCTGCGGGGCCGAGGTCTGCCACCCGCACCCGTCCGTCTCCCTCCTGCAACTGGCTGCGCAGCCGAAGCCGCATGAACAGCCGGAAGGCCTCCGCCAGATTGGTGCCATAGTCCCGGCTGAGGCGTCCCTGGCCCACCAGGGCCTCGATGCGTCCTGTGGTCGAGGTCTCCAGGATCCCCGCCTCCAGGGAGAGCACCCGGACGCCGTGGACAAGGGGGAAGAGGCCGCCCCGCTTGAGATCCAGCCCCTCCGGGGCTTGCTCCAGTCTGCCAAAGAGGGTGAGGGGGGCGTGAAAGGCGACGGCGGCCCTTGCCATCTCCGCCAGCAGATCCGGCCGGTCGGCGAGGCAGGCCCGCAGGTGGCGGGCGACGGGGGCGAGCCGGGCGCGATCTCCCGTGATGGCCTGGGCATCGGCCAGGGTGGCGAGCCAGAGCAGATCCGCTTCGCTGGCGCGCACACAGGCCTGCTCTATCCCTTGCAGCCAGCCGCCAAGCGGCTTCACCCAGGCCGGGTTGTTGACCATCACCCTGCCCGGGCATGGGGGATAACCCAGGCGCGCCAGCAGGGCGCTGAAGGCGGCCAGATCCGCCGACTGGGTGGGCCACGGCAGGCCATCCGGCAGGATCAGGGCATTGTCCTGATCGGTTTTCTGGATCTGCTCGCCACGCCCCTCCGACCCCAGCATCAGCAGGCACACCTGCTCTTGCTGCGCCGCAGGGATCACCAGGGAAAAGGCCTTGGCGATCAACTGCTCGTTGATGGTGGCGATGAGCTTCATCAGGAACAGGGTGTGGATCCCCTGGGCAAACAGGGAGCGAATGAGCTGCTGCTGCTCCCGGGCGACCGCCTCGAGGGCGGCCGGGGAGTCGGCGCGGGCGATGCGCAGGGTCAACACATGGGAGTGGGTGGAGAAGAGCCCGAGCACCTGGGTCAAATGCAGGATGCCTGCCACCTCCTGCCCCTGCCAGATGACCAGGCGCTTGATGCGGTGGCGGGTCATCAGCAGCAGGGCATCGAACAGATAGCTCCCCAGTGGCAGACCCGTCAGCGGGGTGGGGGTCAGCACCGCCAGCGGCGCACTGAGCGACAATCCCTTGAGGGTGAGGGCGTGGAGCAGGGTCTTGCGGGTGGCCAGGCTCAGGCTGCCGTCTGCTCCGGGATAGAGCAGGCAGTCGGTGCCCCTGGCCACCATGGCCTCGGTGGCGGCCAGGAGCGAGAGGCTGCTTTCCACGATCAGCGGCGCCTGCAGATGGTCGGGAGCGATGCGGGTCAGGATGAACTCTGCCAGGTTCTGCTGTCCGAGCTGGCTGCGGCGCTCCTGCTCCCGCTGGCGCTCCGCCAGGGTGGCGGTGAAGTAGCGGGCGATATGGGGGTGCTCGTCGCACAGGGCCAGAAAGACGGGGCGGGGAATGAGCTGGCAGAGGGTATCTTCCAGGGCGGCGAAACGGTGGCGGCAGTGCCCGTCAAACTGGGCACGGACGTCGAACATGTCCCCCTCGCCATAGTCGCCAAAGGATTGATGGGGGGCAGACTCTTCCACGGCCCCCTTGATGATGAGGTAGAGCCCGGCGGGCTCCTCCCCGGCGTGCTGCACCGTCTGGCCCGCGCGAAAGTAGCAGATGCTGAGGTGCTGACCGAGCCGCTGGCGTGCCTCCTCGTCCAGGCCGTCGAACGGTGGACGGGCAAAATTGAACAGAAGTGACATGAGAGGCTCCACCGTGACCATGGGGCCAGTCTGACAAAGGCTCCACCACCGGGCCAGCCGACTTTAGTCGCAGGCCTGGGACGGCCTCCCTGTACCTGCCCATAACACTCTGGTAACGTTGTGGTATGACCAGTTGAATCAAAGGACGAAGACGGAGATGGAAAAGCCAAGGGTCAAATGGGTGTTTCAGGAGGGGATCGCCGAGGTGATGCTCTGCCGGGGGGACAAGCTCAACGCACTGGATCGGGCCATGTTCGACGCCATCGACGAGACGCTGAACGCGCTATCCCGGCAAAAAGGGCTGCGGGCCGTGATCCTGCACGGGGAGGGGCGGGCGTTCTGCGCCGGGCTGGATGTGAAATCCATGCTGAGGCAGCCGGTGGCGGCGCTGGAGATCCTCAAGCGCGAGGCGGACGAGGCGACCAACCTGGCCCAGCGGGTGGCCTATGGCTGGCATCAACTGCCGGTGCCCGTGATTGCGGTGACCCAGGGGGTCTGTTTTGGCGGCGGCCTGCAGATAGCGCTCGGCGCCGATTTTCGCTTCAGCACCCCGGATTGCCGCTTCTCGGTGATGGAGATCAAGTGGGGCATCATCCCCGACATGAGCGGCAGCGTCACCCTGCGCAACCTGATGGGGATGGATACCGCCATGGAGCTTGCCATGAGCGGGCGCGAGCTGGAAGCCAGCGAAGCCAAGTCCCTCGGCCTGGTGAGCCGGGTGTGCGCGGATCCTCTGGAAGAGGCGCGGGCCTTTGCCCGGACCCTGATCACCAAGTCGCCGGATGCGCTGGCGGGGATCAAGCAGCTCTACACCCAGGCCTGGGCTCGCAGTGACGAGGCCATGCTCAAGGAAGAGACCCGGTTGCAGAGGCAGATCCTGGGGCGCCCCAACCAGTGGCGGGCGACCCTCAACAGCCTGTTTCGCTGGCGCCTGCCATTCGGACCGCGCCGCAACGTGCTTTGAACCCCTCACCCATCCAACACAAATGAAAATGGCAGCCGAAGCTGCCATTTTGCATTGTGCCGTCTGATTACTTGGCAACGGTATCCGGGTCCGCCTCGAAGGGGTGGCCGGTTTGCTCGCGCATCAGGTTTACTTCGGCGCGGTTTTCAATCCAGTAGTCCGCGTTCTTGATGCCGAGCTTTTCCGGGTGGAACACGGGATCCAGACCCTTGGCCAGCTGTGCCTCGTAGTCTTTCAGACAGGCGAAAGCCGGCTTTTGCAGCATCAGGATGGCACCGATGTTGAGCCAGGCCATCAGGCCGACCCCGATGTCACCCAGGCCCCAGGCCAGATCGGCGGTCTTGACGGTGCCGTAGACGGTGGCAGCCATCAGCGCAATCTTCAGCAGGAAGGTGAGCCAGGGACGGTTAATCTTGCGGTTGACAAAAGCGATGTTGGTTTCGGCGATGTAGTAGTAGGCCACGATGGTGGTGAAGGCGAAGAAGAACAGGGCGATGGCGACGAAGTAGTTGCCAAAGCCTGGCATCATGCTCTCCATGGCGGTCTGCACATAGCCGGGGCCTGCCGCGATGCCTGCGATGCCGGTGTAGAGGGCTGCACCGTCCGGACCCTGCACGTTGTACAGGCCGGTGATGAGCAGCATGAAGCCGGTGGCGGAGCAGACGAACAGGGTGTCGATGTAGACGGAGAACGCCTGCACCAGGCCCTGCTTGGCCGGGTGGCTCACCGCCGCGGCGGAGGAGGCGTGGGGGCCTGTCCCCTGGGCGGCTTCGTTGGAGTAGACCCCGCGCTTGACACCCCACATGATGGCCAGACCCAGAATGGCGCCGAAGCCGGCTTCCATCCCGAAGGCACTCTTCCAGATGAGCAGGATCACGCCCGGCAGTTGGCCGATGTTCAGGGCGATGATGACGCAGGCGACGATGATGTAACCCAGCGCCATGAAGGGCACCACGGTACTGGCGAAATTGGCGATGCGTTTGACGCCGCCGAAGATGATGAAACCGAGCAGCAGCGCCAGACCGGCGGCGGTGACGTTGGGATCGATGTCAAAGGCGGTCTGCAGGCTGGAGCCGATGGAGTTGGCTTGTACGCCCGGCAGCAGCACGCCGCAGGCGAAGATGGTGGCGATGGCGAAGGTCCAGGCATACCACTTCATGCCCAGGCCCTTCTCGATGTAGAAGGCCGGACCGCCGCGATATTCACCGTTGATCTTCTCCTTGTAGACCTGGCCCAGGGTGGACTCCACGAAGGCGGAGCTGGCGCCGAGGAAGGCGACCATCCACATCCAGAACAGGGCGCCCGGGCCGCCGAAGGTGATGGCAGTGGCCACACCGGCGATGTTGCCGGTACCGACGCGACCGGCCAGGGTCATGGAGAGTGCCTGGAAGGAGGAGACACCGGCATCGTTGCCCTTGCCCTGAAACATCAGGCGTATCATGCCTTTCAAGTGACGCAGTTGCAGGAAACGGCTGCGCAGGGAGAAGTAGAGGCCTACCCCCAGACACAGATAAATGAGCGCAGGGCTCCAAATCACGCCATTGATGGCATTGACGATCTCATTCATGTACAACAACTCCTTTGTTGCGCTGTCTTGGCGAGGTCTGTGCCTCGCTGCCCTAACATTGAAATATATGGTGACCAAGGGGGTCACTCAGGATTGTGCGGGACTTTCGACTGGTTAGTCCGCGGGATTTAACATATCGGTTTGTTCAGGGCCTTCCTAGTGAAAAGTGTTGTGACTTTGTTGATTTGTGAATTGACATTAACAAATGGTGAATGGAACTGGACAAGATTCGGTACATACCCATCATCTGCCGCTTTGCCATGCCCAGAGGGCTGATTGAGGTAATGCAAATAGGAGGCCAGGAGTGGCAACAAGGGAAAACAGATACATCATTCGCCTCGCCGGGGAGGTGGATGGGGCCGGATTGACGGGGTTGTTTGCCCAGCTGGGCTACCCCAACCCTGATGGGGCGGTCAGCGCCAGGCTGGCCCAGCGCGATCCGGCGCGGGAGGTCCTGGTGGCCCTGTGCGAGGGGATCCCGGTGGGGGGGCTGGTGTGGCACCACTTGCAACCCATGCATCTTGCACCAGCCTGGGGCCTGATCTCGGCGCTGGTTGTCGATGAGGGTGCAAGGGGCGGGGGCATCGGGGCCCTGCTGCTGGCGGCGGCAGAGCAGCGGGCGGCAGCCCTGGGGTGTGGCCAGCTGGAGCTCTCCAGCAGCCTCAAGCGCGAAGGGGCGCACCGATTTTATCTGGCGTAAGGGTATTGCGAGCGTCCGAAACGTTTTGTGAAAGCTGTCTGATTGGCAAGAGGAGTCCGTGTGTTCTGGTCCAGGTTGAAAGAGGTATTGGGTGGTGCATCTCCCCGGGAGCCTCGTCTCCCAGAAGAGCAGGAGTGGCGCGAGGCGCTGGCGGCGGTGCCCATCTTGCAGGGGCTTGAAGAAGAAGAGGCGCAGAGGCTGATGGAGCTGGCGCGCCATTTTCTCTCGCGCAAGACCCTCACCCAGATCGGGGTGGAACTGACGCCCCGCCAGCAGGGGGTGCTGGCCCTGCAGGCGGTGCTGCCCGTCCTGCACCTGGGGTTCGATTGGTATCGAGGGTTCCACGAGGTGATCATCATCCCCGAGCCCGTGACCCGTCGTCAGGAGGTGCAGGACGAGTTCGGGCTGGTGAGCGAATTTGAAGAGGAGAACGCCGGTGAATCCTGGCCCCAGGGGCCACTGGTGCTGGCCTGGAGCGAATTGCAGCAGGACGGGGACTGGGACGGATTCAACCTGGTGATCCATGAGCTTGCCCACAAGCTCGACATGCTGGGAGGGGATGCGGACGGTGCACCGCCCCTGCCGCGGGGCATGGATCCCCAGCAATGGACCCGGGCGCTGCAAGGTGCGTTTGACGAGATGAACGATCAGTTGACCAGAGAGGAGGTGACCGAGATAGACCCCTACGCCGCCTCGCACCCCGCCGAATTCTTCGCGGTGTGCAGCGAGAGCTTCTTCACCGATCCGTTGCGTCTGCGCGCCGTCTACCCCGCGGTCTATGACCAGTTCGCCCGCTTCTACGGCCAGGATCCCGCCGCCCGCTACCCGGCCACCCGATTGCTGGCTGGGGATCCCGGGGCGCAGGGCTGACCGGCACGGTGTCCGGGCGGTAGAAACACAAAAGGCACCCGAGGGTGCCTTTTTCGTGACAGCGATGTCGCCGGGTGCTTAGGCAGCGGCTTTGAGCTCGACGGGAGCGGCTTTCTTCTGCTCGCCGATGGGCAGCACGGTGCGACCGAACTGCTCGTTGATCACGGTGGCCATGGCCAGGTAGATGGCGCTGGCGCCGCAGATGATGCCTTCGAAACCGGCGATGGTGCCGATCAGGGTGCTGCCGGTGAAGTCACGGGCGGCCAGCAGGAAGAACAGCACGGTCAGGGAGGCGAACACGAACTGCTTCACGCGGGGGAAGTTGACGGTCCCGATCAGCATGAACAGGGTGAACATGCCCCACATCAGCAGGTACCAGCCCATGTAGGCGTGCGGGGTGGCCTCGGCCAGACCCATGGTCGGCATCACCAGCAGGAACACCAGGCTCCACCAGAAGGTGCCGTAGGAGATGAAGGCGGTGACACCGAAGGTGTTGCCACGCTTGTACTCCATGATGCCGGCGATGATCTGGGCCAGACCGCCATAGCACAGACCCATGGCCAGGATCATGGCGCTGATGGGGAAGAAACCTGCGTTATGGATGTTCAGCAGAATGGTGGTCATACCGAAACCCATCAGACCCAGAGGGGCAGGGTTGGCCAATTTTTCGCTCACGTGGTGTTCTCCAACAATAGAGGTGGGGTTGATAAAAGACGCGCGATTTTAGGCAGGCTCGGGGTCCCGGGCAAGGGGGGGACACACAGAAATGGTAAAAAAAGAACACGAAAGTTTAAGTGGCCAACCATTCGTGCCATTCAGGTAGACGAGCGGTGAATGAAAAACGTTTTCAGCGTTGCGATTTTGTATAAAAGCCACCTTGGCATGAAAGTCGGCAACGACGATGGTGACTGGGACTGGTGAGGGAAACGCGCCCCGGATGGTCGCGTTATGGCGGCTTGATTGAAAAATGAGTTCATATGCCATCAGACAAGAGTGTTTCCCTCCTGTTTGTGACCCATGGACCTCCCGTATCGCTTGCCATCGCAGTGTCCGTTGCGCTCCCCATCTTAAATGCGAAAGGGGACTCCCTCCGACGTAGGTGGGAGGGGAATTTCGCCGGGGCGTCAGCCCCGCTGG
>NZ_JAPDBQ010000135.1:0-11839 GCF_027705325.1 Aeromonas sp. QDB18 | reverse complement strand
CTCCTGCATGGAGACGCGATTAGATCACAGACGATCTGCCTGTTCAAATTTCATTAACAAAGTGCGATCCCGCCCTGACCTGCTGTGCAGTCTGTCCGCTCTTCAATGGCGATCCGGGCCTGTCGACCCCACCCGGCGGTGGGCCTGTCCCCGATCGGGCAGCATCAGCCGCTCCATGTCAGGATGGCAAGGTAAAAGAGACGGGAGGCGACCGGGAAAAGGGCACAGGTCGTGACAGGCAGATGGGAAGGAGTCACCTTGGCAAGGGCTGACAACGGACCTCAGCGGTCCAGATAGCGGCCCTGTTCCAGTTCCCGTTCCCGCTGGCACTCGGCCAGATAGATGGCAGCCGCGATGGCCGGGGTCTTGTGGTGCTTGTCGATGGCGTTGGAGACCATCAACTGCAAGGTATTGAGGCTCTTGGCCTTGCGAAACTTGCGCAGCCAGTGACCCTTGTCACCCAACTCTTCACTCAGGGTTTGTGATTCGACAGACATGCTTTCTCTTGGGGCAAAGCCCGTGTTTGACATTGGGGGAGGTTGCGACAAACCGGAAGGTGTAAAACAAAGAAAGCCAGGCATCCACCCAGCTCTCTTCTACTACACCTTCCCAGTATGTCAGGCTCGAGGAACGAAGCCGACGACATCATATACGCTGATCAGGGTTTTTTCAGCCCTTTCACGCGCCTTTTGTGCGCCAGCCGCCAAAATGGCCTGCAGATGGGCCTCATCCTGACGCAGCTCGCGGAAGCGCGCCTGGATGGGTTCAAGCAAGGCGACCACGGCATCGGCCGTTTCACTCTTGAGGTGGCCGTACATCTTGCCTTCGAAGTGCTGCTCCAGCTCCGGGATGGAGCGGCCGGTCACACCGGACATCAGGGTCAGCAGATTGGAGACCCCCGGCTTGTTTTCGGGATCAAAACGCACCACGGCCGGCTCGTCGGAGTCGGTCATCGCCCGCTTGATCTTCTTGACGATCTGCTTGGGATCTTCCAGCAAGCCGATGAAGTTGGCCTCGTTGTCGTCGGACTTGGACATCTTCTTGGTCGGGTCCTGCAGGCTCATCACCCGGGCCCCTTCGGTCGGAATGAAGGGTTCCGGCAGGGTGAAGACTTCGCCATAGAGGTTGTTGAAGCGGGTGCAGATGTCGCGGGTCAGCTCCAGATGCTGCTTCTGGTCATTACCAACCGGCACCTGATTGGCCTGATAAAGCAGAATGTCGGCCGCCATCAGCACCGGATAACCGAACAGGCCGACGTTGACGTTGTTCTCGAAACGAGCGGACTTGTCCTTGAACTGGGTCATGCGCGACAGCTCGCCCATCTGGGTGTAGCAGTTCAGGATCCAGCCGAGCTCGGCGTGCTGGGGCACGTGGGACTGGATGAAGACGGTGCTCTTGGCCGGGTCAATGCCCACCGCCAGATAGAGGGCGGCTGCGTCGAGGCACGCCTTGCGCAAGGCGGCCGGATCCTGCCGGGTGGTGATGGCGTGCAGATCGACGATGCAATAGAGGCAGTCGAAGTCATCCTGCATGCTGACCCACTGACGCAGGGCCCCCATGTAGTTGCCGATGGTCAGCTGGCCCGAGGGTTGAGCACCGCTCAATACGATTGGTTTAGTCATCAGAGTAGTAATCCTTGTTATCCGCCAGCCCGGTCTGGATCAGACCAGCAGGGCGTCGAGTTCGGCAAACTGCTCGCAAACCCAGTCGGGGCGAGAGTCTGCGATAGGGCGGCCATAGTTGTAGCCATAGGTGAGCCCCACCACCTTCATGCCGGCGGCCTGGGCGGCCAGCACGTCATTTTCGGAATCCCCCACCATCAGGGTGCGGGACGGGCTGACACCCAGCTCGTGGCAGGCGTGCAACAGCGGCTCCGGGCTCGGTTTCTTGACGGGTACGCAGTTGCCCCCGAGCCAGAGTGCGAAACAGTCGCTGATGCCGAGGGCCTCCAGAATGGGCTGCACGAAGTGACTCGGTTTGTTGGTCACCACGGCCTGCTGGTAACCCAGCCCCTGCAGACGGCGCAGGCTACGGGCCACTCCGTCATACATGGCCAGGCCTTCCAGCAGACAGGCCTGATAGTGACGGTCGAACAGGGGGCGGGCCTTGGCAAACTGCTCCGGGGCGTCGCGGTAATCGAGAGCCCGCTGGATCAGCTTGTCGGCGCCGTTGCCGACCCAGGTACGCACCACGGACTCGTCGGCCTCGGCCAACCCCAGCTCCGCCAGGGTACGGTTGACCGCCAGCGCCAGTTGCGGGGCGCTGTCAATCAGGGTGCCATCCAGATCGAACAGCACCAGGTCAAAGGGGCGATCAGCGACGGACATGGGCAAGCTCCGCGCGCATCTGGTCGATCACCGCCTTGTAATCCGGCTTGCCGAAGATGGCAGAGCCCGCCACGAACATGTCGGCACCCGCCTCGGCAATCTCGCGAATGTTGTCGACCTTGACCCCGCCATCGATTTCCAGGCGAATGTCGCGGCCGCTCTCGTCGATCAGGCGACGCACCTGGCGCAGCTTGTCGAGGGTGCCGGGGATGAAGCTCTGACCGCCAAAACCCGGGTTGACCGACATCAGCAGGATCACGTCCAGCTTGTCCATCACGTACTCCAGGCAGCTGAGCGGGGTCGCGGGGTTCAGCACCAGACCGGCCTGGCAACCCTGCTCCTTGATGAGGCCCAGGGTGCGATCCACGTGATCGGAGGCTTCCGGGTGGAAGGTGATCAGGCTGGCACCGGCCTTGGCAAAATCAGGCACGATGCGATCCACCGGCTTGACCATCAGGTGCACGTCGATGAGCGCTTCGATGCCGTAATCGCGCAGCGCCTGACAGACCATGGGGCCTATGGTCAGGTTGGGGACATAATGGTTGTCCATCACATCGAAATGGACCACGTCGGCCCCGGCGGCCAGCACCTTGGCCACATCCTCACCCAGACGGGCAAAGTCGGCGGAGAGGATAGAGGGGGCAATCAGAAAGTCTTTCATCAGCGTCATCCATTGGCAGCGTGGCAGAAAAAACGGCGCAATTTTATCGCAAAAGGGCGATGAAAACGACCCGCATCTACAGAACACGCCGCTCCGGCACCATCGCCGGCAAACGATGCCAGGCGCGGCTCACGGAATACCAGCGGCAGCATCAGAAATGACAACGGCCCCCTCAGGGACCGTTGTTCACTCAGCCGACGGCAACCAGCTCCGCCTCGCCGGGATAATAGCCCTGTTCGGGCTCGATGCCGGGCGGGTAGAGCGCCAGCAGCTCGGCCACCTTGTTGCGACCACCGCCGTTGCGGCTGATGGTACGCTTGACCAGGATCTCGTCGAGCCGGGCGCCACGATAGAGCTCGCGGGTCAACTCGATGTCATGGTTGCTGATGAGCACGGGCACCCCTTTATGGGCGGCGGTGTGGCGAGCCAGCCTGGCCAGCAGCGCCTGATCGTCCAGGGTGAAACCGCCTGCCGAATAGGTGGTGAAACTCGCCGTGGTGGAGAGGGGGGCATAGGGCGGATCGCAGTAGATCACCCAGTCTTCCTCTGCACGGGCCATGGCGTCGGCATAGCTTTCGCAGATGAACGTCGCCTTCTGCGCCTTCTCGGCAAAGGCCCACAGCTCTTTCTCCGGGAAGTAGGGTTTCTTGTAGGAACCGAAGGGAACGTTGAACCCCCCCTTCTTGTTGTAACGGCACAAGCCGTTGAAACCATGGCGATTCAAAAACAGGAACAACTGAGCCCGTTCAAACCCGGCCGCGGTCTGGTTGAACTGGGTACGGAGCCGATAATAGGCGGTCTTGTGGTTGTGCTCGGCCACGAACAGCTTGCGGGCCTCGCTGATGAAGCTGTCCGGCTGCTGCTTGAGGTGGTTGTAGAGGCCAATGAGATCCGGATTGATGTCGTTGAGCACATAAGCGTCGTAATCCGTGTTGAGAAACACGGATCCCGCCCCGACGAAGGGCTCCAGCAACACACGCCCGGCCGGCAAACGCTCGGCGATCTCTTCGACCAGGGAGTATTTTCCCCCGGCCCATTTTAAAAACGCGCGTGTTTTTTTCATGGAAGTCCGGTGTTGACAAGGCTATGCCCAAAAAAGGGGGGTGATTCTACCCCCTTCTTCGGGTGGCTGGCTATTGCTTCAATTCTTTTTGTATCTGGGCGAATGACTTGGGCCAGGGTTGTCCCTTGAGCAAGGCAGGTGACAGCTTGCGAATGGCCGCCTTGGCCTGGGCACTGCTGGCGTAGTCTCCCTGCACCACTACATACCAGGGACTGCCACGGAAACGGGTCTTGTAGACCCACACCTTGCCCGCCAAGCCATGCTCGGCCACAAAGCTGTCTACCGCCTTGGTGTTGCTCGCCCCCATCAACTGGATGCTGTAGTGATTCTTCGGCTTCTTGTTGAGAGTCGCCACCGGCGTCAACGCCACCTTGGCCGCTGGGGCCGCGACCGGCGCTGTCTGCGCGCCACTGGCCGGTTGAGCCTCTGTCCGGGCCGGGACACTGCTCGGGGCCGGATTCTTGACCTGGGCCGTCGTTCCGGTCGGGACCGCACGGGAACCGCTCCCCACCAGCTCATCCACCACGGCCGTGGGCAAGGCGCCGCTGACATTCGGCTGGTTCATCAATTTCTCGACCACTTCGTCGGAGATGACGACCCGGCGCCCCTCATAGTTGGTTGACTCCGTGGTGACCGTCTCGCTCTCGACCTTCTTGGGCAAGGGCTTGGCATCGGACTGCCAATCGCGGGCAACCTGATTCCCTGACGGGATGGCAGCGGCGCCACTGCTCGCCTGAGTACCCAAGGCCCCGCTCGCCGCACCCACGTTCACAGGATCGCTTGAGACGGGATCGGGCAACGCCATCCCCTGGGACGGTGCCTGGGCGGGGTCCTGGCCTGCACTGTCGAACAGGGGCAGATAGCTCAGGGCCAGCAACCCGCCCGCCACCAGGGCAAGCACGATCGCTATCTTCTTGACGGGCAACTCGGCCTGACGTTTCTTGGGCCTTCTGTCGGTCATGGTATCCTCCAGTAACTGCATGATGGCTGACGGATGTCCGCCCGCCCCATTCAGGATCTCTTCCACTTTCGGCTTGGGCAAGAGGGCTGTCGGGATCTTGAGCTCTTTGGCCTTCTCATACAAGAAGATACGTTGCTCAGGAGCGCTCAGTGGCGCGACTTCCAGCTCGAGGGCTGGCATGGCTCGTCCCTTGAGGAGCGCCTTCTGGTTGCGACACCAGGCGTCATCACCCGAGAGCAGGATGGCCAGTTTATGAGGAGATGCCAGGGTATCATTGTGACGACAGAGCGCCCACAACTCCCCCACCAGCTCGGCAGGCAAGGTATCGGCACGTTCGATGATGAGCAGCAGTCTGGCAGGCTTGTCACCCACCATGCGAAAGAAGCTGTCCGCCACGGCATCCTGCGCGTTGAACAGGGGACGTGCCACCACCTGCTGCAACAGCAGCTGGCGCACATCCGCCATCTTCATGGACGGGCTGCCGATGAGGCTGGCCACCCGCACCGCATCGGGCAGTTGGGCAAGCAGCGACTCGCACAGTGTGCCACGGCCACTGCCTGGCTTGCCGGAGAGAAAAACGAAGGGGTGGTTGAACTCGATCAGGTGCAGCAGCCGGTCAACCAACTGCCGCTGAGAAGGCAGCTTGAGCAATTTATTAGTGGTCACGACCAGACTCGATCACCGCCATCAATTGCTCGTCTGTCACATCGGCCACGACCTGGGCCTGTCCGATCCCGATCGGCAGCACCAGCCTCAGTTTGCCTTCCAGCACCTTCTTGTCACGGCGCATATGGCGAATGAAGGCGGCAAAATCCATATCGGACGGTGCCTTGACCGGCAAATCGGCGGCCAACAGCAGATCGCGGACTCGTGCCACCTCTTGCGCCGTCATGTCGCCACGAGCCAGGGCCGTCTCGGCCGCCAGCATGGTTCCCGCCGCCACGGCTTCACCGTGCAGCCAGTTGCCATAACCCTTCTCCGCCTCGATGGCATGGCCGAAGGTATGTCCCAGGTTCAGCAAGGCGCGCACACCGTGCTCGGTCTCGTCCTGACCGACCACATCGGCCTTGATCTCGCAGCAGCGACGAATGGCATAGGAGAGTGCATCACCGTCAAGGCACTGCAGGCGGGTCATGTTGGTTTCGAGCCAGGAGAAGAAGGAGGCATCCCAGATGATGCCGTATTTGATCACCTCGGCCATGCCGGCGGCAAATTCCCGGGCAGGCAGGGTCTTGAGGCAGTCGGTATCGATGATCACATGCTTGGGCTGATAGAAGGCACCCACCATGTTCTTGCCGAGGGGATGGTTGACGGCGGTCTTGCCGCCGACGGAAGAGTCAACCTGGGAGAGCAGCGTGGTAGGCACCTGAATAAACGGAATGCCTCGTTGGTAGCTTGCCGCAGCAAAGCCGACAACATCACCTATCACACCGCCCCCCAGAGCGATCAGAGTGGTATCACGACCATGGCTGGTTTCCAGCAGAGCAGACATGATCCGCTCGAAAGTCGCCAGGGTTTTGTAGGCCTCGCCATCGGGCAGGATCAGGTGTTCCACCTGAAAACCGGACAGCAACTGAATGATCTGTTCAAGATACAGGGGCGCGACCACGGTATTGGTCACAATCATGACCCGCTTGCCCTTGATCGTCTGCGCCAGTACATCGGGGCGTTGCAGCAGACCGGCAGCTATCTCTATCGGGTAGCTGCGTTCACCCAGTTCGACCTTCAACCTTTCCATGGACGTCCTCTAATGAATTACATACCAATCAACTTGACGATTTGATTAGCGACAACTTTGGCACTCTGGTCATCCGTCTGGATGACAAAATCGGCAACCTCTTCGTACAGGGCGTTGCGCTCTTGCGCAAGACGCTCAAGCACTTCACGGGGCGGCTCTTCGGTTTGCAGCAAGGGACGACGCTTGTCTCTCTGGGTTCGCGCCAATTGCTTTTCAATGGTGGTTTCGAGGTAGACCACGATGCCGCGTGCGGAGAGTTTGTTGCGGGTTTCACGGCTCTTGATGGCACCGCCACCCGTTGCCAGCACGATACCCTGC
This sequence comes from Aeromonas sp. QDB18, assembly GCF_027705325.1. Lineage (NCBI taxonomy): Bacteria > Pseudomonadati > Pseudomonadota > Gammaproteobacteria > Aeromonadales > Aeromonadaceae > Aeromonas > Aeromonas sp. QDB18. Next base: position 4,771 of record NZ_JAPDBQ010000135.1, on the reverse strand, counting down.
TGTTCGGCGAGCTCACCGATCACCTTCTCTTCGCGGATCCGGAAACCTTCTTCGCCTTCAACATCGAACACCCAGCCGATATCGGCACCACTGCGGCGCTCAATCTCATGATCTGAGTCGAAAAACTCCATGTGCAGTTGTTCTGCCAGATGTCTACCTATGGTGCTCTTGCCCGCACCCATGGGACCTATCAGGAAAATATTGCGTTTCTCAGCCATGTCTTTTCGTTAGTAATTACAAACTGTATGGCCCCGGTAAACACTCGACCGGGGTACCTATGAACCTTATCTTGCGATGGATCAGGAGGGGGATTATCTCAGTAGAAACCAGGACTGGCAACCGCAGCCCTTACGCCCCAGCCTCATCGGGGCGTAAGGTTATATGTGTTTTACTCTCACAAGTAAAGTTTTCAGAGGGCGTCGGTCACTATCCTCGGGGTCACGAAGATCAGCAGTTCACGCTTCTTGTTTTCACTGGTGGTTTTCTTGAACAGATAGCCCAACCCGGGGATATCCCCCAGCAGCGGCACCTTACTGACATCACTCTTGATGGTCTGTTGATAGATGCCGCCAAGCACCAGAGTTTCACCGTTGTTGACCAACACCTGGGTGGTGATGGACTGGGCGTTGATGGACACCGCATCCCCGGTTCCGGTCGGCACGGTTTCACCCTTGGTATCCTGAGTCACGGTCAAGTCCAGGATCACCCTGTTGTCCGGGGTGATCTGCGGCGTGACCTTGAGGCTCAGTACCGCCTTCTTAAAGGTGACCGAGGTCGCCCCGCTGGAAGAGGACTCCACATAGGGGATCTCGGTCCCCTGCTCGATCAGGGCCGGCTTCTGGTTGGCCGTGGTGACACGCGGACTGGCGATGATCTCGGCCTTGCTCTCCTTTTCCAGAGCCGAGAGTTCAAGATCCAGCAGAGTACCATTGGCAAGACGGGCGACCTGGAACGCCAGCGTGCCGGCCGCGTTGGTCACCGGCAGGTTAACGTTGAGTCTGTCTTCTACGTTGGGGCGAGTGATGGTGGAACTGCCATCATTGTTTCCGGCGCCATCATTACCCTCTATGGTGCCCGAGGTGCCGTTGCCATGACCGTCTGTCTTGGTCACACCCCAGCGCACCCCCAGTGCCTCATCGAAACCATCATCAATGGTCACCATGCGCGCCTCGATCACCACCTGCTTGACCGGGATATCGAGGATATCCAGCATCCGCTTGACGTTGCTGATGACATCCGCCGTGTCCTTGACCACAAGCACATTGGTACGTTCATCCACGCTGACCGCCCCTCTGGGGGAGAGCAGCTTGGTGCTCTCGGAGGAGAGCAGGGCCGCCACTTCCGATGCCTTGGCATAGTTGATCTGCAGATACTCGGTGTAGAGGGGAACGAGATCCGCCACCTGGTTGCGGCTCTCCATCTGCTGTTTCTCGCGAGCGGCAATCTCGTCCGCCGGTGCCACCAGCAGGATGTTGTTGTCCAGCCGTTTGTCCAGCCCTCTGACCTTGAGGATGATGTCCAGCGCCTGCTCCCAGGGCACGCCATCGAGACGCAGCGTGATGTTGCCGGAGACCGAGTCCGTGGTCACCAGATTCAGATTGTTGAAATCGGCGATGATCTGCAACACGGTACGAACAGGAATATCCTGGAAGTTCAATGAGATGGGCTTGCCTTGGTACTGCTTCGCCGCCGTGGTGGCAACCCGTTTTTTCACCTCGATGATGAACATCTTGTCGGCCTGATCGTAACGGTAGTCAAACTGGCCGTTCACTGAGAGCTCGAACAGGGTGTCATTGCCCTGGCGGAACACCTCCACCTGGGAGACCGGGGTAGCAAAGTCCTGCACATTGATGAGGTTGAGCTGATCATCAGGCACCCGGGTACCGTGGAACTTGGCCAGCACTTTCTGACCACGGCTGCTGACATCCACCGCCGCCGAACTGTTGTCCAGCGTCACGAGGAACTCCCCCTGACCTTCCTTTCCACGACGAAAATCCACGCCCTTGACCGAGTTGAAGTAGGCGCCACCCATGTTTGCCTGAGACACGGACAACACCGGCTTGCTGGGGGCAACGGGCGAAGGAGCCACAGTAGGCGTGGCAGCCACGGCCGGCTGAGCCTGATACTGGGACTGGTTCTGGGCAACCCGCTGGGTGTCAATCAGCGCAGACTGGGTCACCGGCTGGCTTCTGACGAGCGCAGACTGGCTGGCTGCAACAGGCGCCGCCGAGGAAGCGACCGGCTGCCCTGCCTTGTCTCCCAGCGCCACCAGCAATTTATTGCCCTGCTGATGGACCTGATAGGGGGTGAGCTGATCGAGGGCGATCTTGATGTCGAGCCCCTGCCCCTTCCCCTCCACCAGGAGGTTGTTCACCCCTTGCTGCTTGATGGGCAGGGGATTGACCGTCAGGGCACCGATGGCCCCGGGTACGTGCAGCAGAAGCTGATTGGGTTCATAGGTCAACCTGTCCGTAAAACCGCTGACCGGTTCGCTGAAGCTGAGCTCCAGCAGGAGTTGATCGGCCAGCAGGGGATTCACCTTGACCTCCTGCAACGCGGGTACTGCCCACACCTGAGTGCATCCGCCCAGCCACAGCAGCGCCACACCGGTCATCCTTCTTATTGTTGTTCTCATCTCTGCTCATCCCTGATCATAGTTTTGCGTCGAGATTGGCCATGGCCAGCTGGGTTTCTCGGGTGACCCAGCATCCTTTGCCATCCGGTACCGTCTCCATCAAGTCAACATGCGTGTTCGTTATCTTGATGACCCTGCCCTGATCCAGCCCCATGTGCTGGTTGAGCCCGACGCGCACGGCTTGCCCGTCCGGGGTTTTGATCAATGCCCACAACTGCCCCTGCTTGCCGATGGAGCCTTTCATGCTCAGGCTGGCAAGCGAGTAGCGTTCCAGCACCTCCTTTTCCCGATTGGCCACTATCTGGGCACAGTCCGGCTTGGCCTTGGCATCCAGCCTGGAACTGGTTTCCGGCTGGGGTGCAATGAACGGACTACGCTGATCGCTGCGTTGATAGACCATGGGAGAGAAGGGCTTTATCTCCGGCAAAGATTCGATCGGTACCGGCTTTCTGGCCTTGGTCTGTTTGACATACTCATCCATGTCCTCCTGTCCCCCACAGGCCGTCAACAGCAGCGCCGACAAGAGAAGTACGCCCGCTCTCATGCTCATGGCTTTTTCTCCACGGTTTTGCCGTTGTACTTGTAGGTCTTGGCCTGCATGGACATACCGATCAGCTCACCCCCCTTCCCCTGGCTGAGCTGGAAAGAATCCAGGATCACGATGCGGGGCAAAGCAGCCATGTCCGCCGTGAACTTGCCAAGTTCGTGATAGGTGCCCACGACCTCGATGCGCATGGGCAGCTCGGTGGAGAACTCGTGTTTCACCTCTGGCTCCCAGTTGATCCTGTTCAATGTCAAACCGTTGTCGGTGGCAATGAAGCTGATGTCATCCAGCAAACCGGCGACTTCGTGGGTGTTGGGCAGCTGTTTGAGCTGAGTGTCGACCAGATGTTCCAGTTGGACCATCTGCTTTCTGTATGCTTCCAGGTTCGCGGCCAGCATGGCCTTGCTCTCGAATTGTCCCTTGAGCTCGGTCTCTTTTGCGGCTTCACGACCCAGAGCCGCCAGGGAATTGGCAATCACGTAGTAATAGAGTGCCCCGCCAAGCAGAGCACAGCAGAAGAAGACAAAGATGCCCTTGGCGATCGGCGGCCAGCGGGCAATGTCATTGAGATCCAGGTCGTTGAGTTGTTGCAGGTTCATTTTTGCCCCTTAGCCACGTTGGGTAGCGCCGTGGCAATCTGGAACATCATGGAGAACTGGCTCAGGGCGATGGGGGCCACCTCGGCCGTGAAAATGGTGCTGAGCTGGGATTGTGTCAGCCAGCCGGAACCGTCGATTCGGCGCATCATGCTGGCAACCCTGCCATAGGCTTCGGTCTTTCCCTTCACATCTATCTTGTTGTTTTGCAAGGCAAGGCTATCAAGATATACCCCATTGGGGACCAGCACCGGCAGCTGATTGAACAGACGCACAGGGATGTTGCGGCGCATCTGCAACTGCTCGATGAGTTGCATGCGGTCAATCAACTCCTTGCGCCGTTCCTTGAGAAGCCTGATCTCCCCAAGCTGGGTGTCCAGGGTTGCCATCTCTTGCTGCAACCGCTGATTGCGCTGCTGCTGGTAACCGATCTGCTGCTGCACCAGCCAGTCTGCGGCAAAGGCGATGGCTGCCGTCCCCGCCAGGAACAGACCGAACAGGATACCGAATTGTTTCTTCTGACGCTGCGCCCGAGCCTGCCGCCAGGGCAGAAGGTTTATATTTGACATGGTGTGAAGCTCCTCAGTGCCAGCCCGAGCGCCGTCATGTACTTGGCTCCATGAGTCAGCCCCCCCCTCTCCCTGCGGCTTGCCAAAGAGTGCAAAGGGATCGGGATGCAGCACCTCGCAGTTGAGCTCGCTGCCGATTTGTCCGGCCAGCCCCGGCAGCAGGCTCCCCCCTCCGGTCAGCACCAGCCTGGAGAGCTCCTTGTTCCCCGAAGAGCTGCAAAACAGCTGCACGTTGCGCCGTATCTGCAACACCAGAGTGCTGAGGTGAGGCAACAGGACATCCACCTCATAATCCGCAGGCAAGGAGCCCTGGAGCTTGGCCAGCTCCGCCTCTTCCATACTCATGCTGTAAAAAGAGGTTCATCGCGGCTTTCCGGGGAAGGCCGCCTTGATTTTCAGAAAAAAGTATTCTGAGTCCCTAAATCCA